>CALQZK010000045.1 GCA_943349555.1 Candidatus Nomurabacteria bacterium | reverse complement strand
ATACAAGACTAAGATGAAGACTCTCAAGTCCATCAGGAGAAAGGCAGAAATCCATGAGCTTATAAAACTTGGAAAAATGCCGGAGAAAACCTCAAGGTTCAGCCGATAATGCTTAGGGGGAACAAAAAAATCGGCAGTTTCAAGAATGCAATCTTAGGAAAGGACTACGATCTCTCTGTAGCTTTCATAAGTCCTGCAAAAATTAAACTTCTCAATCTCACCTACCGCAACATCAACAAGCCTACCGACATCCTCTCCTTTCCTCTTTCAAAAAAAGAAGGGGAAATTTACATATGTAAGTCGGAAGCGAGAAAAGAGGCGAAAAAATTTGATAGGAAATATGAAAACTTCCTCCTTTTTCTCCTTATCCACGGACTTGTGCATTTGAAAGGATACGATCATGGTAGTACAATGGAGAACATAGAAGCTAAATTCAGAAAACAATTTGGCATATGAGGCACTTAAATTTTAATGGCGCGATCAATAATTACCGGCATCGACATTGGCACCTCTAATATAAAGGTTGTTATTTCCCATGGAAGTGAGCGAGGAGATAAAGGGCTGGATAAAGGATTGCCGAAAATTCTTGGGATCGGGATGGCTGAATCTAAGGGATTACGACATGGATATATCACAAATTTGGCTGATGTTGCCGAAAGCATTCGCAAAGCAGTAAGCGAGGCAGAGAAAAAAGCCGATGTTAGAGTAAAGAAAGCTTTTGTTTCTATTGGTGGAATTGGTCTTGGTAGCTTCGTTTCTTCTAGTTCAATTATTATCTCGCGGGCGGATTCTGAAATTACCGCTTTGGATATAAAAAAAGTTGTTGAACAATGTGAGAAAGATATTCCTCCTGCACAAATCTTAAATAAAAAAATAATAAACAGCATTCCCTTGCAATATAAAATCGATGGAAAAGCAACTCTAGGAAAGCCGGAGGGAATGAAGGGAAATAAATTTGAAATAAAGACTCTTTATATCACGTGCCTCGAACATCACTTGAATGACATCATACAAGCTGTCGAGGAAGCAGGTATGGCAGTAGAAGATGTCGTTGCAGCCCCCATCGCCGCCAGCCTTGTCACTCTTTCCAAATCCCAGAAAATTGCTGGGTGTATCCTAGCCAACATAGGGTCACAGACCACATCTATTGCCGTCTTTGAAAATAGCGCGCCAGCATCACTCGAAGTCTTCCCTATCGGCTCCACGGATATTACAAATGACATTGCTCTTGGATTGAAGGTGCCCCTGGAAGAAGCAGAGCAAATAAAAATAGGAGTGATCACAGGTAGTTCATACCCACGCAAGAAATTGGAGGAAATAATTTCTGCTCGACTTTCTGACATCTTTGAATTAATAGAAGCTCATTTGAAGAAAATTGGAAGGAATGGTTTATTACCTGCGGGAATTGTCCTCATAGGTGGAGGAGCTGGACTTTCTAATATTGAGGAAATGGCAAAGACAGCACTACGTCTACCAGCCCGATTAGGAGCATCGAAAGACGCCGTATGGGTCACGGCTTACGGTCTCTGCGTTCTAGGTACTCATGCCGAGGAAGATGTACCTATAGATACTAGCACTCTTTTCCTGGCGAAAGCTGGCAAGGCAATAGTGAATTTGATCAAACAGTTTTTGCCTTAATTCCCTTATTCTGTCTAGTTGCAGACCAAATTCTAAGTGGTATGATATCTTCATGCCCAACATCACGCCAGACATAGAAGCATTCGCCCGTATCAAAGTCGTAGGGGTAGGAGGATCAGGAAAAAATGCAGTCAACCACATGATCAATTCTAAAGTCAAAGGAGTTGACTTTATCGCTATCAACACAGACGCGCAGGACCTCCATCACTCACTCGCGAAAAAGAGAATACATATTGGCAAAAATCTAACTCGTGGACTAGGAACCGGCATGAATTCCGATATGGGCAAGAGAGCTATAGAAGAAACTAGGGAGGATGTCCAGGAGGCTATCAAGGGTGCGGACATGGTCTTCGTCGCTGGAGGGCTCGGAGGAGGCACCTGTAGCGGAGCTAGCCCAGTCATCGCCAGAATGTCAAAAGAGCTTGGTGCCTTGACGGTGGCCGTCGTGACCAAGCCATTCTTCTTCGAAGGTCAACAGAGGTCAAAGATAGCAGAGACTGCCTTGGAAGAACTTCGCAAAGAAGTGGATGCCATTATTGTCATTCCCAATGACCGACTTCTTTCAACTATTGATAAAAATACAACGGTTAAAAATGCCTTTGCTATCTGTGATGAAATATTACGTCAAGCGGTAGAAGGAATTTCTGATCTCATTACAACTCCAGGAATCATCAACATAGACTTCGCCGACATACGGACAGTCATGGAAAATGCCGGCTCTGCTCTCATGGGCATAGGTTGTGCTACTGGAGAAAATCGCGCTATAGAGGCAGCCAAGCTAGCCATCAATTCCCCTCTCCTCGATGTTTCCATCACTGGAGCAAAAGGTGTGCTCTTCTCCATCGCTGGAGGTGAAGACCTGACAATGTTCGAAATCCAAGATGCCGCGAAGGTCATTACCGAGTCTATTGATCCACAGGCGAAAGTCATATTCGGTACCGTCCGAGACGATAAGCTAAAGAAAAATGAGGTTAAGGTTACCGTCATCGCCGCGGGATTTCCTGATGGAGTGCTTCCTATTTCTGCTACTGGCATTGCCGGAATTCCAGGGGCTACAAAGCCCGCAACTTTCGGCTCGCAGAATGAGGCACCCTTGAGAGATGAGAAGAAGGATGAAAAAAAAGATGATAGAAAGAGCAAGCTGTTCAGCTCGGTAATGTCTGCTCCGGCTCCAGTGAAAGATGCTAAAGAAAAGATTGAAGAGAAAAAAGAGGTTAAAAGTGATGATGATGACTGGGATGTTGTGCCGGCGTTCTTGAGAAGAAGCAAACTAAAGTAGGAATATGCTACAATAAAGTGCATGCTATACGATCTTGCTATCATCGGTGGAGGACCTGCGGGAGTTTCTGCTGGAGTCTATGCCGCGCGCAAGCAACTTAGGACTATTTTCATAACTAAAGACTGGAATAGCCAGAGTACTGTTTCTGAAGGCATTGAAAACTGGATTGGTACCGTGCGAATCCCTGGCGCAGAATTTGCAAAGAATTTGGAAGCTCACCTGCGTGCATATGCAGGAAATTTTGTAGATATAAAA
>CALQZK010000044.1 GCA_943349555.1 Candidatus Nomurabacteria bacterium | reverse complement strand
TGTATCTCCTCCACCCAAGATTGATTTCGCCCCAGACTTCGTGGCAATGGCTATCATCTTCGCAAGCGCTAGTGTCGGCTCTTTAAATCCTTGCTCATACAACCCCAAAGGCCCGTTCCATAGAATATATTTTGCTTTCTTTACTTCTTCCTCTAGTCTAGCTACAGTTTTCGGACCAACATCAAGTATTGCATCATTTTTCCAAACTTCATCAACAGGCAAGACCAGCTTTGGATTATTAAAAAATCTTGAGAGATTGAAATCTTGAGGAGAGACCAAGGACTTCCCTACCAGCCTTCCCTGCTCTTTGAAAAAGTTATTTGCCAAGGCTCCACCGACAAAAATTTTATCGGCAATATTTATAAATTTCTCAATGAGAGGTAGTTTCGTCTCGAACTTCGCTCCGCCAAGGATAAAAAGAAATGGGTGATCTGGAGTAAAAGCCGTACTCAAATGTTTTATCTCTTCTTCGAAAAGGAAGCCGGCATAGCTTGGAATAAACTCTGTGATAGCAGAAACTGAAGCATGCTTGCGATGTGAAACAGCGAAAGCTTCATTAACATATATATCCCCCAAACTCGCCAATTCCCTAGCAAAGGCCTTATCATTTTTCATTTCTCCTTCATGCTCTCGGAGATTTTCCAACAGAATGACTTGGTCTTTATTTTCCAAAACTTTTCTGTAGTCTTTTACAAAAACACAATTCACCCCAAGCTTCTTTAAACAATCCGCCACAGGAGAAAGGCTTTCCTTAGCTTCGCCCTCTCCTATATGGCTTATTAAAATAATTTTCGCTTTTTTATCCTGCAGATATTTTATCGTTGGAATAATTTTGCGAATGCGAAAGGCAGTGCCGCAGGCGCCAGTCAATTTCGGCACTGGAACGTTCAAATCCAACCGTACCAAAACTCTCACTCCTTCTAACTCTTTTATATCTTTTAAAAATTTCATACAACGTCAACTGCTTTTAGTAATTCTATGAAGCCAGGAATATTTACGCTCTCCCTGCCAACCAACAAGCCATCAACTTTACCTCTAGTAATAATATCCGGAGCATTTCTGAAGTTTATAGATCCGCCATACAACACCGTAGTCTTCAGTGCATTTTCCTGGCCAAAGATATCTGCCAAAACTTTCCTAATGAAAATCGTCATTTCTTCTATGACCGAAGGCTCCATCGGTTCCTTAGCGTCAATTGCCCAGACTGGCTCATAAGCAATGATGACTTGGCTGGCAAGCTTCTTGGGAACTTTTGCCAGAGAATTCTTTATCTGCACCTTGAGCGCATCGAGGTAAAGACCGTGGCTATCCCTTTCTTTTTCACCAACACAGACTATGGGGTGGATGCCTGCCTCCAAAACTGATTGAACTTTTTTAGCCACTACTTCATCACTCTCACCGGCTGATCTTCTCTCCGAATGCCCCACAATGACATGACTAACGCCCAAGTCCCTCAGCATGGCAGGGCTAACTTCTCCGGTAAAGGAACCACTTTCTTCAGAAAAGGCGTCCTGTGCGCCTATGCCGACAGAAATTTTGGCTTTCGAAGAGACAAATTTTGATATATATGGAAAAGGAGGGCAGATGATGACATGCGTATAATTCAGCTTTTGAGCCATATTTTTAACCTTTTTAAAAATGTGTGATGCCTCTTCCAGCGTCGTCGGGTTCATTTTCCAATTCCCGACAATGATTTTTCTTTTCATGGCACTAGTATATCACTTACTTTATTTCATCCCAAGAGAGAGTAATGTACTGGTCAGAGAGGCGTGGAAAGAATGGCGGGGGGTTAGTTGAAAGATTTTGATCAAAGGAAATATTGCGAAATTTATAGCCGGTGTTATTATCATAAGAAAACTCATAATGATTATAAGTAGCAATCATTCCATAGAGAGTGATTAGGTTTCTGGTATGACCGTCATTACTGCAACGAGTGGAATAATAATGCCTACCGACTCTTCCCTCTTTCGTCACCAGTGCGGCATCTAGGCGCAAATTATCCTCACTTTCTATTCCTATATTTATATTTTTCTGCGCGATCAAACCTATAGCATCCTGTCCATCATAATTCGTATATATAATGTCTTTATTCACAATGATATTTTGTGACGAGCCGATAGTCAGCCGAGCGGTATTTATAGTTCCATCAACCCAGACATGATCATCAAAGAAAATTGCTCCATCTGTAGGAAATGAGTAAGTACCTATAGAATCCTCATTTTTAACACTCCAAGTCCCCCATCCTGATTGTCCAGGATTATCCTGCTCGCAGGGATTATTTACATTTATCAAATTTTTAACTTTAGAAAGAGTGAAAGTATCATTGGCATTGAGTACAATGTGGTAGCCTTCTTTGCCGGATGGTCCATAATGTCTATTATTTGCCTGCGCGGCGTCCTCAATATCTGAAAGACTGTCAGTAATGATGTCGAAATCCACTTCAACAACTGGGAATTTTGTGCCGGCTAGGAAAACATTTGAACCTGTTACAGTTGTATAGACTCCGGGATGAGGAGAAGAACTTGTCACAATATTGTGAGCAATACCGTCAAATCTGATTTCGTTATTGGAATGGATCGGTCCAAAAAATTCTTCTCCGGTTTTGAAATGCAAAATGTCATTGGACACTACTGCGTATCTCGCAAGAGACGGAATGACCAGCACGCTTTGGATCACTCTCGAAATCGGGGAATTTCCCGAAATTGTCCCTTTGGACTTAATGACCACCACGCTAGATGTAGCCGAAGGAGGAGTAATAGTAAGGGTAAATTGCCCTATTGTATTGCCATCCCTATCCTTGAAATCATGAGTCCCTCCGGTGTAGTCCGCAGGATGCTCCGCCAAATATGAGCGATAATATTCCACCCCAGATTCTGCAATCTGGAATGCCTGCTCTCTGGAAACGAGTTGCCTGGTACTTTGGAGCGTTGTTGTCGCCCAATTGATAAGAGCAATTGTGACAGTCACGGCAATGACGGCGAAGACCAGAACGTTTATGAGAATGAGACCTTTATTTTTCATATATCTTTTAAATTTCTTAACAGAACTTGTGAAGTATACAGTTTAGAATTGAGCAGATTAATTTTTATCATTTTTATATCGGGGATTGATTCGACGATGGATGATGATAGACCGTAGTATTCGAACATATCAGTAGAGGTGCCGTTTTGTATATTGTAAGACAAAATCGAAAAAGTCTCTTCTGCTCCGGCTTTTATTATCCCCTTTTGCAAAG
>CALQZK010000043.1 GCA_943349555.1 Candidatus Nomurabacteria bacterium | reverse complement strand
CCGATAGCCAATGACGAGCTGGCTGTGCATTCCAAACTCAATTCCTCGCCCCTTTCCTCACTATTTCCATTCGTTTCCTTTGACCTGACTTCTGATAAAGGAATCCTTTACGGAATCAACCGCCACAACTCTTCTCTCGTCCTTTTCGATAGATTCTTGCTAGAAAACTACAATTCCGTGACCTTTGCCAAGGCTGGAGCTGGAAAATCATACTGCACGAAGTTGGAAATATTGAGAACCTTAATGTTCGACACTGAGGTCATCGTTATCGATCCAGAAAAAGAATACGAGTACATGGCGGAAGCAACAGGGGGTAAATATTTCAATATTTCCCTTAATTCCGAGCACCATATTAACCCTTTTGACTTGCCGATTGCCAGAGAAGACGAGTCTGTGGCTGATATTCTCCGCTCAAACATCATAAATCTTGTCGGACTTTTCCGTATTATGCTTGGGGGATTGTCGCAGGAAGAAGATGCTATTATCGATCGAGCAATTACAGAAACTTATGCCTTGAAAGATATTACTCCAGAATCTGACTTCAGAAATGTCGAGCCACCTCTTCTCTCTGACTTCGAACTTGTGCTAGCTGGAATGGAAGGAGCTCAGTCTCTTGTAGAAAGATTGACTAAATATACGAAGGGGACTTGGTCAGGGTTCATCAACCGCCCTTCGAATGTGGATATAAATAAAAAATTCGTAGTTTTCTCCTTGCGGGATATGGAAGACGAGCTCAAACCAGTTGCCATGTATATCGTCACTCACTATATATGGAATGCCATACGCAAACAGCTCAAGAAGCGCCTACTCGTCATAGATGAGGCTTGGTGGATGATGAAATCCGAGGATACGGCTTCATTCCTGCTCGGATTGGCGAAAAGAGGAAGAAAATATTACCTTGGGCTGGCCACAATCACACAGGATGTGGATGACTTCCTTAAGTCTCCGTACGGTCTTCCCATCATCACCAACTCTTCCATTCAAATTCTTTTGAAGCAATCGCCTTCATCCATAGATAATGTGCAGAGAACCTTTAACCTTACTGATGAAGAAAAATATCTATTACTGGAATCAGATGTTGGGGAGGGAATATTCTTCGTAGGTCTCAAGCATGTGGCAATCAAAGTTGTGGCTTCATATACAGAAGACCAGATCATCACTACCAATCCTGCTCAGGTCATGGCCATCAAGCAAGCGAAGAAGGATTTGGAAGCGAGTCAGGGTGCGCAAGTGAAATAAGTAGTGGAGAAAGAATAAAAAAATGGAAGAAAAGAGAAAAAGAAGAGTGGGGTGGGTATGGGGAACAATCCTTGTGGTCTTGGCTGCAATAGCCGATCTTATTGGTTTAGTTCCATTTCTAGAAAGCATATCTGGAAGCATTTTTTGGGGAATTGCCACTCTAATACTATGGTTTCGCGGCTGCGGATTGCTGAATTGGAAAAGACTTGTAACGGCGGGAATTTCTCTAGTAATTGGCTGGTGGCCAGCTCTGCAAGCACTCCCGCAATTAACTGCTGGGATCGGAGTAATCATTTTTTTGATATATTTAGAAGATAGAACAGGTAAATCTCTTATTCACCCTTTATCCCAAGGCAAGAAAGTTACTTTGCCTACTCGACCAAAACCTTTAAACCAAGGCGGTGTTAGGAAGCCCAGCGATATACAATAAAAGTATGATAAAATAAAGGGGATGAAATCTCTTTTTAAATTTCTCATAATTACCGCATTCATTACCTCTCCTCTGTCTCTAGCTTCAGTCCTTTCAGTCCATGCCCAAGCGCCAAGTTCTCTTGATGGAGTGGAGATATCTGCAAATCCTTCTAATCCAAACCCCGGTGAGGATGTTAGTGTTGCTCTAGAAAGCTATTCTACCGATCTGAACTCTGCTTCTATAGTCTGGATTGTAGGAGGTAAAAATTATGCTCAAGGCGTAGGTTTGAAAAGCGTGAGTATTCCGGCGCCTGCTCTAGGTAAAACTACGCAAGTGAGCGTTGTTATTAAAACAATTGAAGGAAAAGAAGTAAGAAAAATAATATCAATAAAATCAGGTTCAGTAGATATAGTCTGGGAAAGCGAGGGCTATACCCCTCCTTTTTATAAAGGCAAAGCCTTGTATGCGTATGAAAATCCCATAAGACTAATAGCCGTGCCTCACTTGGCTGGAAGCAATGAAACAGAGCTTGATCCTCGCACCTTAGTATATAAATGGAAGGCAAATGACAAGGTTATCCAAGATCAGTCGGGCTACGGCAAGCGCGTCTTGTCTATAAAAGAGGAAATTCCTCGTCCTCTCGAGATAGAGATAGAAGTTACAACGGCAAATGGCAGTCAGAAAGGATTTGCCAATCTACGCTTGGAGCCAGCCGATCCATCTATTTCTTTCTACGAAGATAATCCTCTGTATGGAGTGCTGTATAATAAAGCCATTGTGGACAGATTCAGCCTATCGAACCAAGAAATAAGTATTCGAGCCGTGCCATATACCTTTAACTTATCTTCTTTGAAATATTTATGGAGTATAAATAACCTTGAAAGAAATGATCTTTCTACAAATCAGAGCATCACCCTTCGCACAAAAGGGGATAGTGAGGGAAGCTCCAGTATTGCTCTGGAAATCAGGAATGTGAGCGACATCCTGCAGGGTGCCAAGAATTCCATTACAGTATTCTTTACAAAATCCAGATGAAGAAAATATTTTTCTACAGTTTAATAGCTTTGGCGATGGTCTCTGTGTCTAATATTTCCCATGCGCAGACATACACTCTTCTAGAACCGTTGCCTAGTGTAGAAGAGCCAGGCAAGACTATCCCAGAAATCACCATAAATAACTACATAACTTATGTCTTCAAATTCGCCATTGCTCTAGCTGTATTACTGGCAACTATCATGATAATAATTGGGGGATTTGAATATATGCTAAGCGAGTCGCCATTCGGAAAGGGAAATGGTAAAACTAGGATACAGAATGCCGCTTGGGGGTTGCTGGCAGCTTTTGCTTCGTATCTCATACTGCAGACGATAGATCCCAGATTGGTACAGATAAATACGAGCATACCTCCTATCTGTCCTGGTGGACTGACAACAGATCCAAACACAAAGGAGTCTGTATGTAATAAAGCTGTGGTGACTGACTTTACACAACAGCTAACAAATAGCTTGGCGGAACTCAAAGAAGCGGACAAAACCACAGTTGTTTATAATCAAACAGAAAATCAAAAGGATATGGAGACTATTGAAGCTTTAAAGAAGTTGCGAGAGAGAGGGCCATTGACTCCTGAACAAGAGACGGCTCTTAGAACATCTGAAGCGAGCATAAAAAGAAGGGATGCTGAAAATATAAAA
>CALQZK010000042.1 GCA_943349555.1 Candidatus Nomurabacteria bacterium | reverse complement strand
GTCAGAAAGAGTTGGAAGATACCACTATTTGTGATAAATGTGCTGGAGTAGAGAATTTTGGGAATATAGAATTTTTTTCGATTACTACTACGCGTCTCGCCGTATTGTCCATCATAACCTTTGGTGTTTATGAAATATACTGGTTTTATAGAAATTGGAGAGCGGTAAAGAATGGTGAGAAATTAAATATCCAACCTTTCTGGAGGGCTGTCTTCTCTATATTTTTTTGTCATAGTCTCTTTAAAAAAATACTGCAGTCGGCAAAAAAGTATGGATTTACTAATCGATACTCACCAGGACTACTAGCAATCCTTTATATAATCCTAATCCTCCTTGGTAATGGTATGGGTAATGGTATGGGTAGGGCGGATATTTCTAATTTTGGATTTGATGTTTTGTGGTTGTTGGTTTCAATTTCAACTATTATTCCACTAATCTCCATTCAGAAGGCTATCAACTTCAACAATTCAAAAATTACCGGGAATTCTGGAGTAGATGGAAAATTTTCGAAAGGTGAGGTTGTTCTAATAATTATAGGTTCCATTTTCTTTTTACTGGTAATTCTGGGAATACTTTCTGATCTCATTCCTCAATAATTATTATCACATCAGGCTAGTATCAATATTATTGAGTAGACAACCATAGGTTTCAGATTAAGAAAAGGCTCGATATTTAGACAAGGAAGAAGCCGCGAAGCGCGACTTTTTCTAGAGATGTTATTAAGTATACAATATTATTTATAAAAAGTGTAAACATTTGATTTGCTTAAATGAAAGAGGTATTATTATACATATAGTCCACCACCTTTCTAATACTTGCATTTGTACCCAAGTATGCTAAACTGAGAGTACAAATGGCTTCGGCCCCGCCCCGAAAGAGGAGAACAAGAATGGCTATCAGATTAAATCCCTGATGGCTTTTCTTATTTCATCGAACAAATATTCTTCTATTATTTCAATCCTATTAGTCAGATGGCGAGTGTCGATCAATCGAATTTGTGAGATTATTGCGAAAGCCCTTCTTCCCTCGATCTCCCCGAGGGCAAAATGATAAGGATTTTCTTTTTTGAAGAGGTGAGAGGAACAATCAAGCAAACATGTCTGCTAAATGGCTTAAGAATTAGTACAGGACGATCCGATGTTTTTCCAGTTCCATCTTGTTCAAAACCAATATTTATTCCAAGAGAGCACCACCAGACTTCTCTTGCGCGGTAAAATCGACCCTCACCAGATTCGTGAATTTCTTTTTTCTGAATGTTCCATGTATCGAAATCTTTTTTCATTGGTCTGTAGTATAGCAGATAGAGTATTGATTTCATCCTATCCTCCTCCAAAATCACTTTCAAGCACTCCGCCTCTTTAACAAACTGGTTCCAAAGCACAATACTAGAGTCCACCAAGTCGGTTTTTTTGGATAGGTTTCTTCTGTTTCAGTGGGAATATTTCTGGTATACTTACCATTACTTATGAAAAAATATATAATCATCTTAATTATCCTGATCATACTCCTCGTCGCTGTGGCTTCTGTATCAAAACGCAAGCCTTTGGTTTTACCTATCCAAGACAATACTCCTACGCCAACCGCCATAACTACTCCAACAGACATATCAGACAAGTCCAATATGATCCGCCTAACATCTCCGCGTCCAGGCGAGACTGTGAAGAGTCCACTGACTATTACTGGAGAAGCGCGAGGGAATTGGTTTTTCGAAGCTAGCTTTCCCGTGGCTATTACGAACTGGGATGGATTGATAATTGGAGAGGGAATAGCAACAGCGCAGGGCGAGTGGATGACAAGTGAATTTGTACCATTTACTGCGGTGTTGAATTTTAATTCTACTTCAACTGCAACTGTTTATAGTAAGAAGGGAACTTTGATATTAAAAAAAGATAATCCTTCTGGTCTGCCGGAGCATGATGATGCATTGGAAATACCTGTGGTGATTGAGTAAATTTATCTGTGTAAAAAAGAATTTTGTTGACAAATTCCCCCTTTCCTGTATACTTCCAGGGTAAGTTTTCCTAGTCGCTTACGTTTATATTTAAAGACGAGGTTAAAAAGAAAAATGGCAAAGAAGTTATATGTAGGGGGTATTTCTTACAGCACAAGCGAAGACGCGCTAAAATCGCATTTCGCACAGGCTGGAGCAGTTGAGTCAGCAAGCATTATTATGGACAAGATGACAGGCCGATCAAAAGGCTTCGGATTCGTCCAGATGTCAAGCGACGCTGACGCAGACAAGGCTATTGAGATGTTCAATGGCAAGGAGCTCGAAGGAAGAACTCTTACGGTAAATGAGGCTCGACCTATGGAGCCACGTGCACCTCGAAGTAATACTCGAGATGCAGGACGCGGAAACTGGTAATACGCCAAGACTCGTCTACTCAAACAAAATCACCGCTCAAAAGGCGGTGTTTTTGTTAATCGTAGTTCTCCCACCATTTGGAAACCGGTGCAGCTTTTATAATTTCCATTGCCTTGTCCAAGTTATCAATAATAGTAAACAATTCAAGATCATGATGAGTTACATAATTATATTCTTCCAACATGTTCTTTGTCATGAAATTTTTAAGATTATTCCAAAACTCCTTTCCAATCAGGATAACTGGCACTTTCGGAATCTTTCGCGTCTGTATCAAGGTCAGGATATTGAATAATTCATCGAAGGTTCCATACCCGCCGGGGAAAAATACATAAGCTTCTGCGGAGAAAGCCAGGAGAGTTTTGCGCGTAAAGAAATAGTGAGAGTTGACGGTTGAGGTTGTGTAGGGATTTGTATGTTGAATGTGAGGAAGGTCGATGGTCAAGCCGACGGAATTGCCATTTGCTTCTTGCGCGCCTAGGTTAGCAGCCGCCATAATGCCTGGACCTCCTCCTGTAATGACAGCGTAATTGAGTTCTTTTGCAATTCTATTTGCAAGTTCGTGAGCTAGGCGGTAATGTGGATTTGCTGGAGTAGCGTGGGAAGAGCCGAAGATTGTGACGGACTTGGGATATTTTTTTAATTCCTCAAAGCCGGAGCGGAATTCCTCACCGATTTCCTTGATATGGTCATTTATATTTTGGTCAAGAATTTCCTGCTTTGTCAGCTTAAGATGTCCTTTCATATTGAATGATTATAGCATAAGGTATAGTATGTCTATATGAGTTTGAAATTCAATATTAAGAAAAAGCTGGAAAATGGTCGTGGCAGGGCTGGAGTAATAGAGACAGAAAATGGGATTATTGAAACGCCGGCTTTTATCGTTGTTGGTACAAAGGCTACAGTAAAATCGCTTACGCCGGAGCAAGTCAAGGATCTCGGCGCTCAAGCTGTCCTTGCAAATACATATCACCTTTATCTCCAGCCTGGAGAAGAAGTGATGAAAAAGGCAGGCGGATTACATAAATTTATGAATTGGGGTGGGCCAACCTTCACCGACTCTGGCGGCTTTCAGGCCTTTTCCCTCGGTGCGGCATTTGATAATAAAGTTTCAAAAATTTCAAAAGGATATCAGATGGAAGAAGAAAAAGAAGAAAAAAGTGTTCACGCAACTATGGCGAAGGTCGACGAAGACGGCGTGACCTTCAAATCAATTATCGACGGCAGTTCTCACCGCTTTACCCCAGAAAGATCAATGGAAATCCAGCACAATATTGGAGCCGATATCCTCTTCGCTTTCGACGAATGCACATCTCCGCATGCGCCATATGAATATCAGAAAGAAGCAATGGATCGTACGCATCGCTGGGCTAAAAGGTCTTTGG
>CALQZK010000041.1 GCA_943349555.1 Candidatus Nomurabacteria bacterium | reverse complement strand
CCGAGGAGCTCATCTATAGACGAATAAAAAGTGCTTCCAAAATCTTTCTCGATCTGTTCATTGCGCTTCACATCATAGTAAACAATATTCATTCCAAAACCATATTTTCCTCTATGCGCCACATCTGCTCCAATTTTCCCTGTACCTATAATCCCAAGAGTTTTACCAGACAGCTTATCACCATGCAACAACATAGGATCCCAACCTTTATACTTCCCTTTTTTCATATAGTTATCTCCCTCAACAATCCTGCATGATAAAGCCAAGATCAATGCCCAAGTATGCTCTGCCACTCTATCAGCTCCCCCGCCTGGAGTATTCGTGACATAGATATTCCTTTTCTTTGCTTCCTCTACATTTATATTATTGAAACCAATAGCGTAGTTGGCATAAATTTTTACAGACGGAGCCGCATCCATCACTTCAGCATCTATGGTGTCTGTAAGAAGTGTTAGAACAGCATCATAATCTTTTTTATTAAGGTTTTTTATTATTTCTTTTTTGGAAAGTGGTCGGTTTTTTTGATTGATATCGACTTCATAACCTTTTTCTGTCAGCATTTTTATCCCGATGTCCGGAATTTTTCGTGTGATGTATACTTTTTTCATCTATATTTTATTAAATATTTTCAACTTTTCTTCTACAACTTTCTGCATAGCATTTCTTGCTCCTTTGAGATATTTATACGGTGATAATTCATCCGGGTTTTCTTGCAGGGATTTCATCAGCCCTGCCCGGTAAGCCACTCGAAGCTCGGTATTGATGTGGACAATAGCCACGCCATTATCTATAGCTTTAATGATATCCTCTTTTGAATTTCCTGAGGCACCATGCAACACAAGAGGCACCTCAACAGTCCTAGAAATTACCGAAATTGCTTCAATATTCAAAGCCGGCTCACCTCCCTTCACCATGCCATGTACATTTCCAACTGCTGGGGCAAGCAGGTCTATACCTGTTTCCTCGACAAACTTTTTCGCCTCTTCTGGAGTTGTCATTTTCCTTGCGCCCTCTGGGACTGCATCCAGTATTTTTGAAGACTTGCCTATGAAACCTATCTCTCCTTCAAAAACTATATTTGGATGTTTTGATTTTGCATACTCACAACATTTTTTCGTCATTGCAATATTATCTTCAAGAGAAAGCTCGGTGCCATCATATATGACCATGTCAAACCCAGCATCCACAGCTTCTACAACTTTTTCAAATGAATAACTATGGTCTGCATTTAGGAAAACCGCTTGGCCACTCCTGTTCCTATACTCCTTGGTAACTGCCGAGATTTCCCTGACCCCGATAAAGTCCCTCTCACCTTCCGAAACACCTATTATCACAGGAACTTCCAACTCTTTAGCCGCCAATACCACCGCCCAAAATCCCTCCATATTCGAAATATTAAAATGTCCTATTGCCTTTCTCTCGCCCTCTTTTCCATTTTGCGCCTCGGAAATATATTGCTGTAATGATTTCATGCTATAATTTTACCATATGTTCCAGAAATCTATAGACTTCCTGGCAATTGGGGATATCGCCACTGATGCTTTTATAAAAATAAAAGAAGCCAGTGTGCATTGCGCTGTGGATACGAATAGGTGCGAGATCTGCATGAGTTTCGGTGATAAAGTCCCTTTTGAATTTGTAAAAGTCATCAAGGCAGTCGGCAATTCTGCAAATGCCTCTGTCTGTGCCTCTCGATTGGGCTTGCGCGCCAGCTTTATCACAAACATCGGAGATGATCAGAATGGCCATGACTGCATTGTAGAATTAAAAAAGCAAAAAATAAATACAAGTTATGTTAGAAAGCATTCGGACATGGCTACTAATTATCACTTTGTCCTTTGGTATGATGTTGATAGGACAATCTTGGTCAAGCATGAGGAGTATGATTATCAACTCCCCAGAATTTCTCCTACTCCAAGCTGGATATATTTGAGTTCTCTTGCACAGAACAGCCTAAAGTATCATAAGGATATCGAGGAATATTTGAAAAATAATCCGAAAGTGAAGCTGGCATTCCAGCCAGGAACTTTCCAAATGAAATTGGGCATAAAGCAATTAGAGGGAATTTATGATCGCACAGAAGTCTTCATTGTAAATGTAGAAGAGGCCCAGAGAATACTAGCGACGGAATCAAGGAATATAAAAACTCTACTGGCAGAGATCCACGCCCATGGACCGAAAATTGTTTTGATCACCGATGGTCCAAAGGGCGCCTATATGCTTGATGGAGACCATTTCTACTTCATGCCAATATATCCTGACCCTAAATCACCATTAGAACGCACCGGCTGTGGTGATTCCTTCGCCGCAACTTTCGTCTCCGCACTGCAAATGGGCAAAGCTCCTCTGGAAGCCCTAGTCTGGGCTCCCATCAATCCTATGTCAGTCATCCAATATGTTGGTGCCCAAGAAGGACTTCTTTCTTTAGAGCAAATTCAGTGGTTCCTGCATAGAGCGCCGGAAGACTATAAGCCGAGAGAAATTTAGAGAAAGAGCTAAGATTAAAGGCTTAAAAACCCTTGCTTAAATTTCTCAAAGTTACCTTCCAAAATAGCCACTCTCGCCCTTTTCACCAAATTCACAATATAATAAAGGTTATGTATAGATAAAAGAGTCGCTCCAAGGATTTCTTTCGCACGGAAAAGGTGGGAAATGTATGCGCGGGTGTAATGAGTACAAGCGTAGCAAGCACAGCCAGTTTCAATCGGTGAAAAATCTTGACCAAACTGTTCATTTAATATATTTATTCTTCCACTCCCAACATAAGCCGCTCCATTCCTGGCAATACGAGTTGGTGCAACGCAATCGAAAGTATCCATGCCGTTTTCAATTCCCAAAATAAGATCGAGAGGCTCTCCTATGCCTAGCAAGTGGCGTGGCTTCCCTTCCGGCAATTCATCCGCCACCCAGCCGACAGCATTGTGCATATCTTCTTTATCAAATGATCCTCCTATGCCGAAGCCGTCGAAGTCCATTGCTCCGATAATCTTTGCACTTTCTTTCCTCAAGTCCTCATGCCTGCCGCCCTGGGTGATTCCGAAAATTGATTGGTGACTGCTTCTATTTTTTTGATGATATTCCAAAGACCTTTTAGCCCAGCGATGCGTACGATCCATTGCTTCTTTCTGATATTCATATGGCGCATGCGGAGATGTGCATTCGTCGAAAGCGAAGAGGATATCCGCTCCTATATTGTGTTGGATTTCCATTGAACGCTCTGGAGTAAAGCGGTGCGAACTGCCGTCTATTATCGATTTGAAAGTGACGCCGTCTTCGTCGACCTTCGCCATAGCAGAGTGTGGTGAAAAAATGGACTCGTCGATCTCATCTTTTCCTTTCGCCACTTTCCCCACCTTATTATCAAATGCCGCACCGAGGGAAAAGGCCTGAAAGCCGCCGGAGTCGGTGAAAGTTGGCCCATCCCAATTCATAAATTTATGCAGTCCGCCTGCCTTTTTCATCACTTCTTCTCCAGGCTGGAGATAAAGGTGATATGTATTTGCAAGGACAGCTTGAGCGCCGAGATCCTTGACTTGCTCCGGCGTAAGGGATTTGACCGTAGCTTTTGTGCCAACAACGATAAAAGCAGGGGTTTCTATTACCCCGTTTTTAGTTTCGATTCTTCCAGCCCTTCCTCTATTGTTTGAAAGTTTCTTTTCTATTGTGAATTTCAGACTCATATAGACATACTATACCTTATGTTATAATCATTCAATATGAAAGGACATCTTAAGCTGACAAAGCAGGAAATTCTTGACCAAAATATAAATGACCATATCAGGGAAATCGGCGAGGAGTTCCGCTCCGGCTTCGAGGAATTAAAAAAATATCCGAAGTCCGTGACAATCTTCGGATCTTCTCATGCCACTCCGGCAAATCCGCATTACCGCCTAGCTCACGAACTCGCAAATAGAATTTCAAAAGAGCTGAATTATGCTGTCATCACCGGCGGAGGTCCGGGTATTATGGCAGCTGCTAACCTGGGCGCGCAAGAAGCAAATGGCAATTCC
>CALQZK010000040.1 GCA_943349555.1 Candidatus Nomurabacteria bacterium | reverse complement strand
AACCATGTCATCTGCCTCTTCGCATATCGCCAGATTTCTGTCTCCAATTTCTTTCTCATTTCTTCGAGACTGATTTTCTTTTGTAAATAAAGAGCAAGATATCGATATTCTAGCCCTAGCTCATCCATACGCTTCCAGGACAATCCATTTTTATGTAATCTCTCCGCTTCTTTTATCATCCCCATTTTTAGGCGCTTTTCCAACCTGACTTTTATTTTTTTTCTCAATTCCTCTGCTCGCAGAGTAAGGCCAATAAAGACTGGATCGTATTTTGATGGTATTTTTGTGATTGAAGGAACTTTACCTAGTGCTGCAGCTATCTCTATGGCTCGTATTATTCTTCTGGAATTTTTCGGGTCAATATTCTCCGCTCGATTTCTGTCTAATTTTTTAAGAATATCTATGAGCTCCTCGGCCGATTTCTTTGAAAGCTTTTTTCTTAACTCTACATTAGGAGAGACATCAGGCAATATGACCCCATCTATTAGTGCATGTATGTAAAAACCAGTACCTCCAGCTACAATAGGGATTTTATTTTTAGCAATTATTCCAGCGAGTGCTTTTTCTGCTTGCTCAACATATTTAACAACAGAGAATTGCTTCTTCGGATCTGCAACGTCTAGAAGGTGGTGAGGTACGCCCGCCATCTCTTTTTTTGTAATCTTGCCAGTTCCTATGTCTAGCCCTTTATACACCTGCCTGGAATCAGCAGAAATTACTTCGCCCCCAATCTTTTTTGCCAGCTTTACTGCCAAGCTACTTTTACCTGTGGCTGTAGGACCAACAATCACCAAAATTTTTGATTTCATAACCGTATTTTATTGTGCCGCGGGAGAGACTTGAACTCTCATGGATTACTCCGTACGATTTTGAGTCGTATGCGTATACCAATTCCGCCACCGCGGCATATTGCCATAGTCTACTAGAAATGCAGAGAAAATCAATTAGTGATAAAATATACGCATGCCCGCAGGATCACACTACTTCGGAGATTCAGTCTTCTGGATCGAAGTTGAAAAAATAAAGCCCAACCCCTATCAACCCAGGAGGGAATTTGACAATGCTCGCCTGCACGACCTTGCCGAGTCTATCCGCATGTATGGAATTCTCCAGCCTCTGATTGTCACAAGAAGGGAATTTGAAAAGCCAGATGGGGGACTGGCAGTAGAATATGAGCTCATTTCTGGAGAGCGCCGTCTGCGTGCTTCCAAGCTTGCTGGCCTTGCCCAAGTTCCTGCCCTCATTCGCCACGGAGAAGAAGATTCGCGGATCAAGCTTGAATTGGCAATCATAGAAAATCTCCAGAGAGAAGATATAAATGCCGTGGACCGAGCTCGAGCCTTCGACCGCTTGGCCAAGGAATTCCATATGAAGCATAATCAGATCGCAGAAAAAGTTGGTAAAAGCAGGGAATACGTTTCCAATACCATGCGGATCCTGGCTCTATCAGAAGAAATTCTTAATTCTGTTTCCGAAGGCAAAATTTCCGAGGGGCATACGCGCCCTCTCCTTATGCTTGTGGATTATCCAGCAGAACAAATTACCCTTTTTAAAGAAATCACACTAAAGAAAATGAGCGTTAGGGAATCTGAAGCCTTCGCGCGCAAGATCGCTTCTGACAGGGTGCGCAAGAAGGATTGGTCACTAGAGCCGGAGATTGCAGAAATGGAAAGGAAGTTCAAGGAAATGCTGGGGACGAAAGTGTCGATTAATAAGAATGAAGGAGGTGGGCGGATTACTATTGATTTCTATGGTCCGGAGGATATACAGAGAATATTGGAGAAGATTTCCAATGAGGGAGTCAAAACTATTGCGGTGACAGGGGAGGCAAAGATCGGAGCCGAGCAGGCTATTACAAACGCCACGCCACTCCAGGTTGCTGAAGATGATAGACCTAAAGAAGATGTCGTGAAAGAAGAAAACGAGGAGATTTATTCTATTAAGAATTTCGGGGTCTAATTTACTCCTTTGTTTTTTTTCCAAATCTACCTTTTCTTTCCGGCTTCGGCTTGCTGAAAATTTCGATAGCTCTCTCTAAGGTAATATCATACGGATTATCTCCATCCTTTGCTTTTATTGATCTAAAATCTTTTTCGTGTACGACATATGGTCCAAAACGACCGACATTGGCGGTGATGGGAAGACCTGTCGCTGGGTGATTGCCTAGAACTCTTGGCAAGCTTAAATATTTCACGGCGTCTGCTACTGTGACTTTAGAAATGTCCATGCCTTTTGGTATTGAAGACATCCTAGGCTTTACTCCCTTCGTGGCTTCGCCAGTCGGGAGACTGCTCTCGCCTGCGGACCCCTTCTTTTTTTTCTCCTTTTTCACTTTCGGTACCTTCTCACCTAGCTGGACATAAGGCCCAAACCTTCCTACTAATACATATATAGGAAGTCCAGTAGCTGGATCATTGCCTATCGGCTCATCTTTTTTTATTTCTGTACCATCTATCATCAAAGCCCCTTCACAGTCTGGATAAGTTCCGCAGGAAAGGAATTTGCCTCCTCTGCCGAGCTTGATGATCATGGATGCCGAACATTTCGGACATTTATACTTGGCATCTGCATCGCCGAGTGTCGTGATCTTCGCAGTCTTTTCTTTTACCTTCACTTCTTTTAAAAATGGAGTATAAAATTTCTTTAGTGTACTCAAGTATTCTTTTTTTCCAGCCGCAATATCATCCAGAGAATCTTCCATTTCTGCTGTAAATGTGTCGCTGATATAATCCATGAAATTATCTTCTAGGAAAGTGGAAACCACATCGCCTGTATCAGTCGGCTTTAGTGCCTTATTTTCCTTCTCCACGTATCCGCGCTCTTCTATTGTTCTTATAATAGAAGCATAAGTAGAAGGCCTTCCAATCCCACGTTTCTCCAGTTCTTTGACCAATCCCGCTTCGCTATACCTTGGTGGTGGTTGTGTTTCTTTTTCCTCGCTTTTAATTTCCTTCAAATCCAATTCATCTCCTTTGGAAAGCTTTGGCAATTCCACGTCTTCACCTCTGGCTCCCGGATCCGCTTCTAGCCAGCCTGGGAAAAGGACTCGTGAACCATTGGCGGAGAAATCTGGAATACTGTCGGCATTTTTCCCTCCTATGTTCGCTGTTACTTTCGTCCGTAACATTTCCGCATCCGCCATCTGGGAAGCCACGGCTCTCTGCCAGATCAGTTTGTATAATTTCTTCTGCTCTTCGTTGATGCCTGCACTCTCCACATCTATATGGGAAGGGCGGATAGCTTCGTGAGCTTCCTGAGCATTCTTGCTCTTCGTCGTATAGGTGCGGAACTGGAGATATTTTTTCCCATATTTATTTTCCACTATTGAGGCGATCTGCGCCAAAGCTACCTTGCTTAATATTGTGCTATCTGTTCTCATATATGTAATATGTCCGGCTTCATAGAGGCGCTGGGCGATCATCATGGTTCTGGAAGGTGCGAATCCAAGACGGGAACTGGCAGCCTGCTGGAGAGTGGAAGTGATGAAAGGTGCGCGAGGTGAACGCTTCATGGTGCCTTCTTCTACATCTATAACTTCCCAATTTCCTTCTTCTCCTGCTTTTTTACCTTTTGAAATTATTTCGTCAACTTCTTTCTTGTCGGTTGGCTCTTTAGAACAGGTCAAAAGAAGGGGAGTTTTATTTTTTGTTGCTGTATCGGCGGTGATGACCCAATATTTATTGGATTTGAAAGCGCGGATTTCTCTCTCGCGCTCCATAATAATGCGCAGAGCTGGAGACTGTACACGTCCAGCAGAAAGGCCATAGCGAACTTTTTTCCAGATCAGACCAGAGAGATCGTATCCTACTAGCCTGTCGAGGACTCTCCGCGCTTCTTGCGCCATTCTCAAATTTTCATCTATAGATCGGGGGTGTTCCATAGCTTCCTGTATGGCTTCTTTTGTAATTTCGTGGAAGACTACTCTCTTTGGGTCCTTCAAATTTGTCGCTTCGGCAATATGCCAAGCTATGGCTTCTCCTTCTCGGTCGGGGTCGGTTGCCAATATGACTTCATCAGCTTTCTTTGCCAGTTGGCGGATCTCTTCCACCACTGCTTCTTTGCCAGGAGAAATTTCATAATGAGGAATGAAGCCTCCCTCGATGTCGATGGCTTTCTTATTACTCT
>CALQZK010000039.1 GCA_943349555.1 Candidatus Nomurabacteria bacterium | reverse complement strand
TATTATTCTCCTCTTACTGTCTCATGTAGTGCAAATACAACTTTTGCCCCAACAGGCACAACTGTAACTTGGACGGCATATCCTAGTGGAGCTAGCGGATCATATTCATATAGCTGGTCAGGTACAGACGGAATGTATGGATCATACAGCTCACTTTCAACCTACTACAATACTCCTGGTGTAAAGTACGCCTACGTTACAGTCTACTCTAACGGACAACAGACTAACGTGCAGTGTTCCAACGCTGTGACTGTCGGATATCCAACTGGCTACAATTATTCAGTTACGCAGTACACCAATCCTCAAGTCGCATACAATCCCAATCTCCTACAAATCGCCTGTTTCTCTGACAAGATAACAGCGCGCATCGGCGAACCTGTTACTTGGAATGCAGAAGTAACTGGATCTACGGGCAACTACACATATACTTGGTCAGGAACAGAAAACATTTTCAGCTTCCAGCCATCCGCAATCGCTATGTATCAGAAAGCCGGCTCAAAGAGTGCGATAGTTACAGTCACTTCTTCAAATGGAACTGTGCAGTCAAAGGCTTGTGGAAATAGTGTGACAATTAAGAGCAATACGGTCGCTGTTGCAAAATCGGCAACACCAGTCATCACTGCGGCACAACCAACACCAGCAGTTCAGGCTACGATAGTTACTCCTACCACTATGGCATCCCTATTCTCTCTGCAAAATGTACCATGGGGACTTGTGGGAATATTGGTTATCCTAGTGCTCCTAGCGGTCATCTTCTATCTGATGTTTAATAAGAAGAAGATATAAAGAAGTCGCAAAGGCCCCAGAGATGGGGTTTTTGTTTTATTCTCTCTCTTTAATTTCTCTAACAATCCTCTCTAGAACATCTCCTTCCCCCAACTGCCCTACCTGTCCCACATCTCTACTTTCCAAAGTCACTTTTCCTGCGACAATGTCTTTATCGCCAATTATAATAAAATAGGGAATCCTCATAACCTTCGCCGAGCGGATTTTTTTGCCGAAGCTCTCATCCGTCAAATCAATCTCCGCCCTTATCATTTCCTTGCGAAGTATATTATATATTTCATTTGCCTTGGCATGATGCGCTTCGCCAATTGGAATCACTTTAACCTGTATCGGCGCGAGCCAGAGAGGGAAATTGCCCCCGTAATGCTCTATAAGGAAGCCAATGAATCGCTCATGAGTGCTTAATGGCGCACGGTGGATGCAGAGAGGATTCTTTTTCTTACCGTCTTTATCTGTATAAGTGAGATTGAATCTTGCTGGAACAGCAAAGTCCACTTGGTTCGTAGCTAGGGTAAATTCACGGCCGATAGCGCTCCATACTTGGACATCGATCTTTGGTCCATAGAATGCCGCTTCATTTGCTACTTCAACAAAAGGAATTTTCGAATCCACCAGCACTTTTCTAACCATATCTTCCGTCTTTTTCCATAGTTCAGGCTCATTAACATATTTTTTTCCCAGTTTCTTGGGATCATGAGTAGAGAAGCGCATGACATATTTCTCCACGCCAAAGATTTTGAAGTATCGAATATACATTTCATTGACAGCCTGGAATTCACTTGCAAACTGTTCCTCCGTGCAATATATATGCGCATCATTCATTTCCAACATGCGTACTCTCATAAGGCCGAATAATTCTCCCGACTTTTCATGCCTGTAGCAGGTTCCGTATTCCGCAAGGCGCAATGGCAGATCGCGATAGCTCTTTGGCACAGCGTCAAATATCTTGTGATGATGAGGACAGTTCATGGCCTTGAGGTAATATTTTCCGCCTTCATATTCCATAGGAGGAAACATGGATTCCTCGTAATATGGAAGGTGCCCGCTCTTGAGATACATAGAATCCCTAGCAATATGAGGCGTGCGCACTCTCTGATATCCGGCATTAAATTCTGTCTCTCTTCCCAATTTTTCCAATTCTTCTATGATCGCCCCACCATTTGGAAGCCAGAGGGGAAGACCTGGACCAACATCCTCATCGAAAGCGAATATTTCCAATTCTTTTCCCAATTTCCTATGATCCCTCTTCTCCGCCTCCACCCTCATCTTTTCATATTCTTCCAGATCATTTTTACTTTCAAAAGCTAGGCCATAGATGCGCGTCAGCATTTTATTCTTTTCATCTCCTCTCCAATACGCTCCGGCGATGTGGGTGAGCTTGAAGGAATCCGCCCTTATTTCCTTCGCTGGATTCTCCAAGTGACCGCCACGGCAAAGGTCGGTAAAGCCTCCACAGGTATAGAAAGTTATTTTCTCGCCTTTTTTAATTACTTCATCAATGAGTTCCAGTTTGTAGGGATTGTTTTTAAAATGATCCTTTGCCTCTTTTTCGCTGACTTCCTTATGTTCAAATTTAACCCAGTCCTTTAGCAATGACCGCATCTTTTTTTCCAGAGCAAGGAGGTCTTTATCGGAAATAGGAGTAGGGAAGTCGAAATCGTAATAGAAGCCATTATCAATAGCAGGTCCGATAGTTGGCTTGGCATCTGGATATGTTTCCAGAACGGCTTTTGCGAGCAGGTGGGCGAGGGTGTGGCGATAATTTGAAAGATGTTCGTTCATGCACAATAGTTTAGCATTTTACTTGTAATTATGCCAAAACCTTCACCCTCTCCACAATCATGCTCTTTTGCCCATTTCTTTCCGACATCTTGCCTTTGACAGCTAGACATTTATCAGGAGTAAAAGCTGTGCGGAATTCTTGGAGAGTGCGAGGGAAGACGACAGCTTCCAAGGTTCCAGAAAAGTCGGTCAGTTTGATGAAAGCCATAGCATCGCCTTTCTTTGTAGCGATAGGCTTCACTTCTTCCACAATGCAGGCGATAGTTGCCATGTCACCATCCTTGAGAGTTTCCTTTGCTTTCTTTATATCCATATCTCTTTTATCTATGACTTCCCGATAGCGATCAAGAGGATGGCCAGAAATGTACAGGCCGAGAAGCTCTTTTTCCCAAGCCAACTTTTCTCTTTGGTCAATGACGGGAACATCGGCGAGCTTCAGTGTCGGCAAGCTGGACTTGTCTGTCATAAGGCCGAAGAGGGATGTTTGATCATCAGACTGCTTCTCCTGCTCTTTATTATATCCAAGAAGGGTCTCTGTATTACCAAGCAGGGTTCCGCGATCTATGCCCAGACTGTCCATAGCTCCGGCCTTGATGAGGGCTTCCAAAGATTTTTTATTTAAATTCCTGTCTTTGATTCGGTCTAGGAAATTTGCAAGGGAAGTGAATTTACCGTTCTTTTTTCTCTCTTCGATGATTGCTGTGGCTATGCCTTGCCCGAAATTCTTAATGGTTACTAGTCCAAAGCGGATTCTATCTTCTTCACCTTTAATAACAGTGAACTGGCTATAGCTTTCATTTATATCCGGTGGAAGAATAGGAATCTTCATGCGTTTGCATTCGGCTACTATTTCCGCAATTTTTTCCACATCACCGGATTCTGCGGAGAGGACGGCAGACATATAGATGGCGGGAAAATTGGCTTTCATATAGGCGGTCTGATAGGCAACACGTCCATAGCTTGCCGCATGAGCCTTGCCGAATCCGTACGCCGCGAATGGTTCTATGAGCTTCCACAATTGATCTGCTTTCTTTTTACCCAGACCAAATTCCTTTCCATTTTTTATCAATCCTTCAATTAATTTATCTTTTTGCTCCTGCATTTCCTTTGGAATCTTTTTACCCATGGCCTTGCGGAGCTTGTCTGCTTCCAACCAGGAATATCCACCAAGTTTGATAGCAGTGAGAAGCACATCATCTTGATATGTAATGATGCCGTAAGAAAGTGAGAGGATGTCCTTGAGGCGTGGATCAAGATATTCAATTTTCGATGGGTCATGCTTTCTCTGTATGTATTCTGGAATCATTTCCAGGGGGCCAGGACGATAGAGGGCAACCATGGCATTGATATCGTGGATGGAAGATGGCTTTAGGTCCACTAGAAACTTGGTCATGCCAGTTCCATTTAACTGGAAAAGTCCGGTCGTTTCCCCTCGTGCCAATATTTCAAATGTTTTCTTATCATCTATCTCCACATTTTCTATATCTACCGTTTTTCCTTCTATTTTCTTCACTCTTTCTACAGCATCAGCAAGAATTGAAAGATTTTTTATTCCGAGAAAGTCAAATTTTAAAAGACCAATTCCATCTTCTCCGACAGAATACATGTCATATTGAGTGATGATTTTTTTCTGACCATCTTCACCTTTTGTCTCATACTGTAGTGGTACGTATTCGGAAAGTGGCTGTGGAGCAATGACGACTCCTGCGGCATGCACGGAAATGTGTCGAGCGCA
>CALQZK010000038.1 GCA_943349555.1 Candidatus Nomurabacteria bacterium | reverse complement strand
CCGCTCCCTCTCCTTCACTCACCGTTTTCCTTTTGCATTTGTAACAAAAATCCCCGAAAAAATAAGGATTGGTGCGGGCGGGGCGGAAGGGGGGTATAAGGGGGGAATTCCGCCCCGCCCTCCACATGCACCCTGCATCTCTCCATTTTCTGGCGGAGGAGGTGAGATTCGAACTCACGACCCAGTTGCCCGGGTGACAGTTTTCAAGACTGTTTCGTTAGACCACTCCGACACTCCTCCGTGGTTTTGTCAAGTCCTTATAAATTTCTTATAATTTGACCTGCAACATTACGAATGTTCTCATAATTTATGAATATTTTCAAGTTTTACAAAACTCCTGTATGATAACTCCATGAGATTCCTCGGTATCGACTATGGTTCAAAGAGGGTTGGTATCGCTGTTTCTGACGAAGCAGGGCAGTTCGCCATGCCCCTCATTGTCCTCAATACATCGCAGAATCTAGTGAAAGAGATCACAGATATTGCCAAAGAAAACAAAGTAAAGGAAATTGTGATGGGGGAATCGAAGAATTACAAAGGAGAAGCCAATGCTATTCTTCCCGCCAGCATGAATCTTAAAAAAGATTTGGAATCTGGGGGATTCATCGTCCATATGGAGCCAGAATTCATGACTAGTGCCAATGCAGAGCGATTTCAAGGAAAAAATGATATGCTGGATGCCTCTGCTGCGGCTCTCATACTCCAATCCTATTTAGACAGCCATAAGAATAAAAAATAAAATGATAACATTCGAAGAATTCTCAAAAGTAGAAATAAAAGCCGGCAAGATTTTATCAGCTGAAAAGATTCCTGATACGGATAAATTGCTGAAATTAATGGTGGATTTTGCTGAAAAAGTAGAAATAAAATCAGAAGATGGAACGATAACTTTCCAACTCAAGACCCGCCAAATAGTTTCCGGCATCGCTCTCTATTTTCCAGACCCGCAAGTTCTGGTAGGCAAGACCTGCATGTTTGTAACGAACTTGGAACCACGCGTCATAAAGGGTCATGAAAGCAATGGAATGCTTTTTGCTGTCTCCACAACTGAAGGAGCTTTTTCTTTACTTGAGCCAGCCTCATCCATTCCACCAGGTACTATGGCAAAATAATTATAATGCCTCTCCAAGATTTTTTTGATTTCCTCCTAGATCCGCAAAAGGCAATTATGGCATTTGGGTTGATCGGAGTCATCCTCATTGTCTTTGCAGAGTCTGGGCTTTTCTTCGGATTTTTCCTGCCGGGAGACACACTTCTTTTCACAGCTGGGTTCGTGGCTTCGCAAGGAATATTTTCTCTTACACCTCTTTTGATCTGCGTATTTGTGGCGGCGGTATTGGGGGATAGTGTGGGCTACTGGTTCGGCAAAAAGACTGGCCCCGCTCTCTTTACTAGAGAAGACTCGTTTTTCTTTAAAAAAAAATACGTAGAGCAGGCACAACTTTTCTATGAAAAGCATGGCAAGAAAACTATCATTCTGGCCAGATTCCTACCTGTCATCAGAACCTTCGCTCCCATAGTGGCAGGTATAGGAAGTATGAAATACCGCACCTTCATAACTTATAATATTGTTGGAGGATTCATGTGGTCATTCCTCCTCATTCTTCTAGGATACTTCCTTGGCAAAAGCATACCAGGAATTGACCGATACCTATTACCCATAGTTCTCCTCATCAGCCTCATATCCATCATGCCTGGCATCATTCATTTCTTTAAAAATAAGAAAAGAAAAGAGGAAGTTGAGGGAGAAATATAGTATAATAAAGGGCGTATGATTGCCCAGAAGTTTTTTAAATTATTTCCTCCGCCTAAATTTTTAGACATTCCTTATGCTGGTCTAGACATCTGCGATGATGCTGTGCGATGTATACAATATTCTCGTTCATCGAAGGGTCTTTTCATTCATCGATACGGAACAAAATTCCTCTCTCCTGGAATCATAGAAAATGGGGAAGTGAAGGATCCGCAGGCTCTAGTCGACGCTCTTTCTGTCTTGTCAAAAAAGCTCAATGCCTATGTTGTTAGAGCTTCTTTACCAGAAGAAAGAATGTATCTTTTCCAGACGGAAGTCCCAAGTACGGATGAAAAAGAAATTCGTCAGAATATAGAATTCAAGCTGGAGGAAAATGTACCTCTTTCGCCGGCGGAGTCCGTATTTTTCTTCGATTTTATTCCCACCACATCACTCGCAAGCGTATCGGTAGCGCCAAAGAGTGTGGTGACTTCATACTTGGATATTATAAAATCTGCAGGGATGACCGTCCTATCTTTCGAGATGCAGGCCAAGGCCATCGCACGTTCTCTAATTCACGAAAATGAAACTTCTGGAACTTCCATGATCATATACATTATGAATTTCAAAACCGGCATGTATGTCATCAATGGAGGAGTCGTCTGCTTTACCTCCACAATTCCCTGGGGGCATAAGAGCAGGTACAACAATGGGAATAATATTGAGACAAATATTGCGGAATTAAGGAAGCATATAGAGCAGATACATGGATACTGGGCAGAACATGGCAGGGGGACAGTTATTGGTAAAATTATCCTTGCCGGACATGGGGCAATTACCAATAGCGTTGTTTCTAAATGCCTCCTTGATTTCACAGAATCTATCAGTACTGCCGGCCCTAAAATTCAAGTTGAAGTCGGAAGAGTTTGGCAGAATGCCTGCTTGCCGGAAAAGTATGTTCCGCCAATTCCTTATGATGATTCCCTAGACTATGCTATTGCCGCAGGTCTGGCTTTGCCGAATTATCTGCAGTAAGTATTTAAATAAATTTAATGATTCATTACACACTATTACCAGATGAAGAAATAAAGGAACTACGCAAGGAGTACCGCGTCCGCCTTTTTATCATCTCTATCTTTTTTATTTCCCTAGCCATTGTTGTCGGAATCCTCTCGCTTTTCCCAGCCTATATGATGGCATATTCTCCCGAGAGCTGGGCATTGACGAGGTCTGATGAGGTGCAGGTCAATAAGCAAGTGGTTAGCACAGAAGATAAGCAGAAAGAGTTAGCCTCGTCACAGCAGGCAATTGCCAAGCTGACAGCTGGAGAGGACAACACTTCATATTCCGGTATTATCCAAGATGTTCTCTCTCATCGATCCTCCGGAATATTTATAACTTCTTTTGAAATTTCCCGCGTCGCTGGTACAAGCACCACTCCAGACATCCTTGTTTCTGGAAAGGCGAATTCACGCGAAGCACTGATTGCTTTTAAGAAAAAATTGGAAAATGATGCGAAGTTCAAAAAGGTCGAATTGCCAGTCTCTGATCTTGCGAAAAGTAAGGATATAAAATTTTCACTTAAGATAAAATGAAAGCCAATCACAAACATTACATCCTATTCGCCCTTTCCATACTAGCTTTTGCTTCTGCTATTTGGGGCTATTGGGCATTGTATTACACCATCACTTATCACGGCAGGGAATCTTCCGAAGTTATGTCCAAGCAGGTTATCGTAGATGAAAAGAGACAACTTACCCAGCAGGTCGAGAGTATTTATGGGAAAACTGCCGAGGATCGCGCGCGTATTTTCTCCCATTCCGTCACTGTCGACAAAGTTGTGGATTTTATCGAGACTATAGAACAGATAGGCACGACCACATCTTCTGCCACAGTTATCTCGGCAATAGACATCAGCGAAGGCTTCTTGAAAGCGCATGTGGAGATGAAGGGAAGTTGGGTGGATGTCATGAAGGCTCTTGTGCTTGTGGAAAATATGCCGTACAGTATTTCTTTAAATAATATTAGGCTAAACAAGACTGGGGAATCGACAGTGGAAACTGGTCCAAGAGTTTGGGTATTATCTGCAGATATAAAAACCGCAGTGATAAAATAATGAAAAAATAATATGAAAATTTTAAAAGAAATAGGACGCAGTCCACATGTCGATTGGATTATTATAATATTCTCAACCTCTATTCTGGCGATCGCCCTTGCAATAACCGGAATATATCTTTACAATGCTGTCAACCAGGGAGATGAAGACGGGTCTTCGGCAAAGACAGTCAATTCTTCACGAATCCTGGATCAAAAGAAGCTTTCTGCTTTATTAGAGCGCTTTTCTGTAAAAGAGGCGGCGAGCGAGAAAGTGAGGGAGGGGTATGCTGGAGCTAGTGATCCTTCGAGGTAAAAATTGCCCTTGTAGTTCAATGGATAGAACAAAACTCTTCTAAGGTTTTGATGTAGGTTCGATTCCTACCAAGGGCACCAAAATAGAACTCAAAGGTTTTTGAGAAGCTGAAATGCGGGATGCGCGAAGCGCGTCCCAAGGATTCCCGCCGAATTCCCCCAATGAATTCAGAATTTTTGGCGCGCTGGCGCGCACTGATTTTTCGCCGAGGAGGAGGTTCGAGCCAAAGATTTCTTTGGCACAGACCTTTTTGCAAAAAGGTCTGAATCAGAAGCAATTTTGTCTATATTTTG
>CALQZK010000037.1 GCA_943349555.1 Candidatus Nomurabacteria bacterium | reverse complement strand
CCACTACCATCATCTTTTCCTGCTCCAACTATCTCTCCATCTCCCAGCCCCTCTGCCTCCGTCATCCCATCATCAACGCCCTCTCCATCCACAACTTCTTCTCCTGTCCCATCCTCTTCTGCGAGCGCTTCACCCTCTGTTTCAGCATCAACATCACCATCTGTTTCATCATCACCTTCCTCATCTACTTCTCCATCCCCATCTGGATCAGGAGTCAGTCAGAAAAAAGAGAATAGTGTCGTAGCTTCCGTGTTCTATGCGATAGGGGACTTCCTAGATTCAATCTTTTCAACCAACCATAAGTAAGAAGACTTATAGCGTGCGTTCCATCATTACAGTCATTAAAGTTTAAGAGTCCACTCCCAGGCAATTTCCAATCTCTTTCTCCATGAATGAAAATTGAAAAGGTAAATTGATCTCCATAATAGCCACATGAAAGGGCCTCTCATGACTATTCCGGATATCTTTCCTGTTGCATACCATTTACCCAGAGATACAAGCAGGCCTTTTTCTTTGAAAATAAATGGGAAAAGGGGCTTGTTTGAAATGGAAGCGATAATATTCTTCGCCACGATCTTTCCTTGCTGAACAGCAACTTGAGCAAGCATAGGGGCAGTACCGGAGATATCACCAAGAGAGAAGATGTTACCGAAACCAATCACTTTTAAATACTCATCTATTTTTATCCTGCCGATCTTCTCTTTCTCTGCACCAGGAATGTCCATAGGTGAAGGCTTGACTCCGGCCACCCAGATAATTGTCTCGGCTTCCAAGAAAGATTTATCAGCAAAAATTATTTTGTTTGGCCGGACTTCAATTACACACTCATTTGTCATGATTTTTATATTTTTCTTCAAGAGGTGCGCATGAGCGATGGTCCGCAGTTCGACGGGGAATTGGGGAAGAACATCTGGACTGGCGACAACAAGACTGACCTCAACAGCTCTTTCACTGCCGACATTTTTCCTATAGTCAGCAATCTCAGCAACTAGTTCTACCCCAGTAGCACCCGCACCTATCACCGCGCAGGTTTTTACCGTATCCTTCAGCCTATTTTTTATCCTAACAGCATCATTCAAATCTTTCAAAGTAAGAGTATTTTCTCTGGCTCCTGGAATGCTGTAATAATTGGTTTCGGAACCGGAGGAAACAACAAGGTAATCGTAGGAAATATTTCCATTACACATAGAGACAACTTTCTTAACAGGATCGATGTTTATTGCGCGGTCCTTTATGAGTTTAATTTTACTATTGCAAAAGATTTTTTCAATGGATTCCAAAACACTGTCAGGAGAAAGTTCCCCAACCGCCACTTCATGAAGAAGGGGGGTGAAGAGAAAATATAGGCCGGGATTTATAATCGTCACATCGATCTTTCCAGCTTTGGAAAATTTCTTTAAATATTTTGCCGTGACTGTTCCGCCAAATCCTCCACCGATTATGACAATATGAGGCTTTTTCATTGTCATAATAATAGCATCAAAGTTTCTTTATCATGCTTGACTTTGAGTATCATGTGTGATATAATGCCAACAATTCGGTTACGGAAAGATCATTATGAATATGAATAAATTGTTTTTGTTAGTTATCGGTGCTGGGATGTTGGGCTTGACTGGGTGTGGGCATATACATTTCGACTCATCTTATGTATCCCCATTGGATGCATTTCCACAGTCGAGGATTCCGGCAGATCCAGTGCGAAGAAGTGAGTCATATCTGCGGTATGGGAATTACAATTATTCTTATAGCCAAGGAACTCACAATGCCGTCAGTAGGACATGGAGTCCGTATGGAGTTCAGGAGACTGTAGTTCAGGATACTTATAGCAATACGTATGAGTCATCCAGTCCGCCCACTCCCCACATTCCGGTCCTAGTGGATGCCCCCTTAACATATCCATCCACAGGTGGTAAGATATTTAGGTAACGTGTAACATTCAGTTTTCAAGTTTCCCAAGAGAGAGTGCGCCTGAAACTCTCGGCTCGTACGCAATGTACGAGCTTCTTCTTTTTCATTTTTTTATGCTATCATTTTTTTATGAAGAAATTTACTTCAAAATCTAAAGAGGATACTGCCAAGATTGCCTGCGAATGGCTAGCGTCACTCGACACTTCCGGTAAAGACGCCCTTGTCGTCGGTCTCTATGGAAACCTCGGCTCTGGCAAAACAACTTTCACTCAGGCTGTCGCAAAAGAAATGGGAGTGAAGGATATTGTAAACAGCCCGACATTTGTCATTGAGAAAATATATGAGACAAAACACCCTCATTTCATCCGCCTCATACACATAGATGCGTATCGCTTGGAAAAGGGAAGAGAACTGCAGGATCTTAATTTTGAAGAATTAATAAACAATCCACACAACCTCATCCTCATCGAATGGCCGGAGAATGTGAAGGAAATATTGCCAGCAAATACGAAGAAAATCGCTTTTACTTTCATTGATGAAAACATTCGAGAAATTGAGGTACAATAGGGGAATGAAAGAAGAAAAAAATAACAATAGGGATAAGAAGCGCTTGGTACTGCTGGATTCCCACGCCATTCTCCATAGGGCATACCACGCCTTGCCGGATTTCGCTTCCAAGAAAGGCGAGCCGACCGGCGCTCTCTATGGGTTGGTTGCTATGCTCATAAAGATAATTGAGGAATTGAAACCAGACTATCTGGTGGCTTGTTTTGATCTACCTGGACCGACATACAGGCACGATGCCTACAAAGGTTATAAGGCGCAAAGAAAAAAGATAGACGATGATCTCATTACGCAGATCAACCGCTCTAGGGATATTTTCAAATCCTTCAATGTGCCGATTTATGACAAGGCTGGGTTCGAAGCGGATGATATCCTGGGAACTATTGTGGAAAAAATGAAAAGCAAACCAGACATGCAGGTTGTCGTGGCTTCTGGAGACATGGATACGCTCCAGCTAGTGGACGATGAAAAAGTCCTAGTCTATACTCTCAAAAAAGGCATAAAAGACACTATTTTATACAATGAAAAAGCTGTGAAGGAGCGTTTCGGCTTTGAGCCAAAACTTCTACCAGATTACAAGGGTCTGAGAGGAGATCCTTCGGATAATATTATTGGCATTGCCGGCATCGGCGAAAAAACAGCGACCACACTAATTACAGAATTTGGCAGTATAGAAGATATTTACAAAACTCTAGAAAAAAAAGGCGGTGAAGATAAGTTTAAAAAAGCCGGGCTGTCTCCGAGAATAATTGAGCTATTGAAGAATGGAAAAGAAGAGGCGGAATTCAGCAAGATGCTTGCCACCATCAGGCGCGACGCTCCTATCGGTTTTACTTTGCCAGAGAAAGAGTTCTGCGACAATATTGAGATTGATAAAGCGCTAGCGCTGTTTAATGAATTGGATTTCCGAACTCTTGGGGCAAGGCTGAAGGGCGTGCTAGGAATAAAAACTGAAACTAAATCAGAAGAAACATCAGATTCTCATTCATCATCAACACCTCTATTCCAAGACATTCCTCCTGAAGAAATAAGGAAGACTGGCATAGCCCTATGGCTTGTGGATTCCAATCGTGCTGAACCTGGGCTTGAAGAAATATGCGAATATGCCAGAGAAAATGACTTCCAGAAAGCCAGCGAGATAATTTTCTCGGAGCTGGATAAGAGGGGATTGAGGAAAGTTTATGAAAAAATCGAGCTCCCGCTGATCGATGTCATTAAAAAGATGGGGGATAGGGGGGTGATGATTGACGTGAAATTCTTGCAGGGTCTTTCCAAGACGTATCATGCAGAGTTAGAAAAATTGGAGAAAAAAATCTGGGAACTTGCTGGTGTTGAATTTAATGTTAACTCTCCAAAGCAGCTTGGTGAAATACTCTTTGATAAGTTAGGTCTGAAGGCCAAAGGATTGAAGAAGACAGAAGGCGGAGCCCGTTCCACCAGAGAATCTGAGTTAGAAAAATTGCGCGATGCGCACCCTATGGTGCCTCTTCTCTTCGAATACCGAGAATTACAAAAGCTCCTTTCTACATACATTGATCCTATTCCTCCGATGACGGACGACAATCATCGCCTCCATGCGCACTTCATCCAGTCTGGTGCTGCGACTGGCAGAATGGCATCACAGAATCCTGGCCTGCAGAATATTCCTATTAAGACCGAGCTTGGCAGGGCTATACGCAAGGCTTTTATCGCCGAAAAAGGCTTTGTTCTGGCATCGCTCGACTATTCGCAGGTTGAGCTTCGTATTGCGGCATTTATGTCTGGAGATGAGAAGCTCTTGGAAATTTTCCGAACGGGTATAGATGTCCATACCGCTGTCGCCTCTGAAGTCTTTGATGTCCCTTTGGAAAAAGTCGACAAAGAAATGCGAAGAATGGCGAAGGTCATAAATTTCGGAATTCTCTACGGGATGGGAGTTAATGCTTTGAAGCTTAATCTCGGTCCGGGAACAGACCGCGCCGAAGCCCAGCTATTTTATAATAATTATTTCAAGAAGTTTTCTGGTCTTGCTACTTACCTGGATCATATAAAAGCCGATGTCGCCAGAAAGGGATACACAGAAACATTTTTCGGTAGAAAAAGATATTTCGAAGGCATCAATTCCAAAATTCCATATATCAAAGCCATGGCAGAGAGAATGGCCATCAATGCACCATTCCAAGGCACCAATGCGGACATAATAAAGATTGCCATGAAGAGGGTGGATGAATATATTGTAAAAAATAAGTTAGAAAAGGAAGTTTTTCTATTGCTCCAAGTCCATGATGAATTGGTCTATGAAATTAAAGAAGAAATTGCCGAAAAAATAGTGCCGGAAATTAAAAAGATCATGGAAAGCATCATTGATCCAAAGGATATAAAA
>CALQZK010000036.1 GCA_943349555.1 Candidatus Nomurabacteria bacterium | reverse complement strand
TAAGAAAGGAGCTAGTGCCATATTTGATCTGACGACTCGTTTCGATGTAAAAATCATGTTCGCGGGTTCATATGTCTCTAAAATAGCAGGATTCTCATACGGAAAAAATTATGATTCATATAAAGAGGCTCCTAAAAATTATTCTAATTCCGCGGTCATAATCGGAGAGACATCGCCTTATATTGAAATGATATCATCTAATCCATCCCCTCCTTCTGCGGACACTGTCGTTATGGCTATTGGGAAGAGATTTGGTTCTGGAATGCTTGATGTTTATGTGAACGAAAAGAAAATTTCTTTATCTTTAAAAAAGTTTGGACAGTATGATGCTGTATCATTTACTCCAAAGGAATTGGGTATTGGAGATGGGTGGGTCTTTGTGCAGATTTCTCATCCTACAGAAGGGAAAAGCAATTTTTATTCTTTCGAAGTTTTTCCCATTAAGCCTCCCCAAGCGGCATCTATCATGGATGCAATCAAATCCATATTCAAATCAAAATGAAAAAAATTCTTTTTGTCACATTTTTTCTTCTGTCCCCGATCCTTGTCTTTGCACAGGGGAATTCTGATGCCTCGCAAATTCAGAATATCAACTCTCTTCTTGAACAGAAGGCTAGTACACTTGGAAAACAAAGTCTGGATAATTCACAATCCAATGAAATAAAAAGTCTATTAGAAAAAAGAAAAAATCTTCTTATTGAATTGGCCAAAAATAATCCTTCCGAATTCTTAAATCTTGTCCTGCCCAAGTCTACTTTAAGCACGCTCTCAGTTAAATATAAAGATTACATAGAAGAAGAGATAACGGGCAATGCAACAGTAGATGTGGTTCATGTCGATGATTTCAAGAATCCTGAAAATTCTTATTTTGAGTACTCTCTAACAGTGCCCAAAAAAAGCACTTCACGCATTTCTCTCAAAAGCCTCAATTCAAATCCTGCCTCTGAACGTCTAGACTTTTATCCCACAGAAGATCTCTATATTGTATCCAATACAAAAGTTAATATTAAGGGGTATAAGTTGCAAAACTTGGCAGTAGCAAATACAGGCTCGAGAGGAGACTTTGATGTCCTACAATCTCCAAAACCCGATGCAGTAGGGGAACAGAAGGTGTTAGTTCTTTTAACAGAAATGCAAGGCTATGCCAGCCCCATAACTATTGCGGAAGTTGAGAAAGCAGTTTTTGGAGATGATAGCCCTTTCCAGAAGTTTTACAAGGAGCAGTCTTATAACAAGACATGGTTCTCGGGAAAGGCATATAAAATTAATTTAGATAGGACTCTTGTAAACAATTGCCGTGCCGGAGTAGATATAAATGATCAGCAGGTTGCGACTGCCCTGAAAGATCAAAATATTAATCTCTCCTTGTATGACCGAGTCCTCTTTGTACCCCCAATTGGCTACTGTTCTGGTGTTGGCAAGCAAGAGTATGCGATAAATGGGGTACGTTATAATCTTTCTTCATCATCAACTGGGTGGGGTGATTTACAGGCTATTTTAGAGCATGGAAATATAAGGTCGACCTTAAGCCATGAAATAGGTCATGGTCTTGGCGTTATGCATGCGAATGCTTGGAGATGCAATGATGGTAGTACATTATATGGGTCATGTAGTCATGCGGAATATGGAAATTGGTACGATATTATGGGAGCAGGGCAGTATTCGACGCATTTCAATGCTTATTACAAAGAATTGCTTGGATGGATTACTCCGGCCACCAGCCTCATTATAGATAGGACAGGGCGTTACACCATCACAGCCCTAGAGACTTCCGGCGGAAAAGTGGCAGGTAAAATACAGATAGCTAATGGCAAATTCCCTTATTATATTGAGGCAAGGAGGGCAATAGGATTTGATTCGGCTTTGAAAGAACAAAGCGTTGCATCGAACCAGCAGGGGATTTTCATAAATCATATAATTGACCACGGGAAAGATGTGTATATTCAGAACAGCAGGCTACTCGACATGAGTCCCGAAGATTCTGATCAGAGGGTTACATTGAATGGCAATAATATTTTTAAAGATTCTGGTCGAGGAGTTTCTGTTGGTCCAATAGTTGGATTTACAAAAGATTCCGTCACATTCGATGTTTCATTTGGCCGTGCCCAATGCGTCAGGAGGGAGCCTTCAGTCAAAAATCTTTTCCATGCCGATTACATTGCCAGCGGGGACCCGGTGGGCATTCACTTCACTCTTTTAAATAATAATTATGTTGGGTGTGGTAGTGGTATATTTAAGATTACGCCCATTCTTCCTGTGGGTTGGACGGTAGAGGAAGTCCCATCTGATGTTACTCTAGAGTCGGATGAAGAGAGACGACTTGGTATTGTCTTGAAGAGTAATGATGCAAATCCTGGGACATATTCTATTGGGATGGAAGTAAGTCAGGGTGAAGATGGGCAGGGTAGGATCGTCAGTATTTCCAGATCTGATGTTAAAGTCTTGGCAAGACCCGTCATTACTTCCATTGAACCACAGCCTGTCATTATAGGAGAAGATATAAGAATAATCGGAAAGGGCTTCAGCCAGAAAAATAGAGTCGTTATTAGTTCTTACGAAGGAAAGGATATCCGGCACGCTATTTTTGAAACTGTATCGCCGATATCCTTACCTGAATTGAAACGAGAAGAGCAAGCTCTTATAATTAAAATGCCTATTACTCTATGTAAGTGGATGAACAAAGGACCTGTATGCAGCGGTGATTTCCCTACACTCACTGGTGGTTATTATGTATATTTACAGACGGACAGGTCTATATCCAATCAGCTTCATTTCCAAGTGAAAAATATAAATGATATCTCAAGGATAGAAGTTATTTCCCCTGCCTTTGAAGAAGTTATTGAAAAAGGAAAACAGTATACAATAAGATATAAGGTAACGGAGGCTACTAAGCTCAAGATTGAATTGATGGATTCAAAAGGAATTAAGGTATTAAAAACTATTAATCCATCAGCAGAGATAAATGCCTTCAGGGAATACTATTGGGATGTCCCTAGTGATATCGATTTCCAACGCGACGACCTATTTACTATCCGCATCTCGGATGCAACAAATCCAAAAATAAGTGCCAAGAGCGCCAAGTTTAGAATATCAGAAAGAAATGAGCCGGATATGTTGGTAATACCAGGTACTCTTTCCCTTGAATACGATAACAATCAGAAAGAATCATCTTTGGTATCAAAAACAAAGGTAAAGGTCACGGCTCACAAGGATGCAGATCTCATCATCACTGAAAATTATTCTTTCGGAGTGTATGCTTACGGAGGATTGGGTCAATGGATGTACGGTAATACATCATACTCTTCGGATGCTTTAAAGGTGGCGGGTATATATAGGATCAAGAAAGGTACAAGTGCCATATTTGATCTGACAACTCGTTTCAATGTAAAAATCATGTTTGCAGGTTCATATTTTTCTAGTGTTGGAGGATTTTCGTACGGACAAAATCATAATTCATACAAGGATGCTCGACCAAATTCATCAAATTCAATTGTCATAATCGGAGAAACTTCGCCATACATCAATACGATATTTTCCAATCCAAGCCCTCCTCTTGCTGATACTGTTATTACAGTTGCAGGGGAGCGCTTTGGTTCTGGTGTGTTGGATGTTAATATAAATGGAAAGAAATTGTCTTTGCCATCTAAGAAATTTGCCGCATACGACTCAGTATCTTTTGTGCCGAAGGAGTTGGGAATAGAAGATGGGTTGGTTTCCGTGCAGATCACGCATCCTACGGAAGGGCAAAGCAATATTTATTCTTTTGAAATCGGGCCTACAAAGCTTTTTCAAGAGGCTTCAGTTATGGATGCCATTAAAAATTTATTCAAATCAAAATGAAAAAAATAATTATCATTGCTCTTGCCCTCATTTCACTCTTGCCTCTAGATGGGCAAGCTCAAAGTAGCTGTCTAGTCTTACGCGAAACCATGAGTCTCCGTTCTGATGATGAAGGCACGAAAGGGGAGGTTTCAAAGCTTCAAAGTTTTCTAAAAAATCAGGGATATTTCGATGGAGAAATTTCCGGCTATTATGGCAGAAGCACGGTCCAAGCAGTTTCAAGCTTCCAGAAGAAGAATGGAATTCCTTCGGACAGTGAAAATCAGTGGGTTGAAGCTGTTGTCGGACAAAAAACCAAAGACAAAATAGCTGCTCTGACATGCAAGGTGGCTGTAGTTAAAGATATTAAAAAAGAGTCCTCATCAGCAGGTGTTGATCTTTCTATTAGACAAGTCACCAAGCCTGTAAGCTCATATACCACCGGCAAAAATGAAAGCATCATTGTTTCCCAAGGATCAGACATACAGTTGAAATGGTCATCTGGCAATGCTTCACCATGTTCTCTCATAGAAGCTGAAGCACAAATACCATTGAGTAAAGCGACAACAGGGAATAATTTCTTGCAGAAGAATCTCATCTTTCCAACTTACCAATATAAACTCACTTGCGGATCTTTTACAGAATCGGTCAATGTGATTGTGGTGAAGAAAGACAAGGAAGGGCTTGTTTCCAAAGTATTGTCCATATTTAATCCTTCACCTTCACCAACCCCTATATCTACCCCCGTATCGACTCCTTCCTCAACACCGATTCCAAAAATAACTGTATCGCCTTCAGTATCTGCCTCACCATCTGCCAGCCCATCTGTAACACCAACGCCAAGTATATCTCCAACTGTAACCGCTTCTCCTACTCCAACAGTCAGTATTACACCCTCACCATCCTCAACTCCTGGAGTGCCTAACCTGCTCGCTTCTGCTCCATCTATCACCGGCAAATCCACGGGCATCCAAGGTCAGATATATGCAGGCACTATGACTATCAATTCGACAATCACCAATGTCGGCAATGCTCCTTCACC
>CALQZK010000035.1 GCA_943349555.1 Candidatus Nomurabacteria bacterium | reverse complement strand
CTTGGGAATGAAGATAAATTTACCTTTGTCTCTACAGGCGGGGGGGCGATGCTGGAATTCCTAGCGAAAGGAACCTTGTCAGGAATTGAGGCGTTAGAAAAATCAAAAGCTTAATTAAATATTAAATGAAGTCTCTTCTAAAAGAAATTTTCTGTAAATATCGGGACGAATGGATCGCAGAAAGAAAGAAGAAGCCATGGAGGGAAAATCTTTTTCTTTTGCCTGTGACTTTGGCGGGGGTGGTGTTGGTGGGTTTGCTCATTAAGATTTTGTTTTAGTTACTCGAAGAGCTGGGCATGGTTGCCGATTCCAGTTAATCTAACCATCTTATTTATCAAATCGACTTCATATATTAGCAAAGTGTCCCCAGCAATGTGACATTCTCTTGATTCGGAAAGATTGCCTCTTAATATATGATCATGATATTCGGGAGGAAGTGCCTCACCTTTTTCCAAAAGATCAATTATTTTATTAAATTCTTCACGTTTAAATCTACCTGATTTTACAAGTTTCTTATACGCGGACCTGAATTGTTTGTTTGAGTGGATTTCATACATATCTAATTTTCTAACCATTCCATCACTGCTTTAGAAGTCTTGAATTTTACCCCGTTCTTTTTGATATCAGCAGACTGATCAAGTATAAACTGTTCATATTCCGGAGTAAAGCCATTCTCTGTTCTTGCTACAAAGGGAATAGACTTTGTCCTGATGACTTGGGAAAGAAACAATTTCATAGCAGATGAAAGATCCATTCCTAGCTTCTTGAAGATATCCTGCGCTTGATTCTTTGTTTTTTTATCGATCCTTAATTGAATTGTTGTTGTGTTTGTAGGCATACCCACATAATATCAAATGTAGTGACAATGTCAATACATTAAATATTACCCCTTATCTTCTTGGCATTCCCCTCAAAGTCTTTCTTATCACCTTTCACTTCAGAATTCGGAAAAACCCAAATATGCGCATGCGGAACTTCATCTCCCACAATTTTGCTTAAAATAAAATCGGTATTGAAAGCTTTTCTTTGAGCCAAGGCAATCTTTTTCGCTATTTCAAAATACGAGCCAGCATTTTCACAATCCCAGACCCAGCGGACATGCTTCTTGGGGATTACTTGTGTATGCCCAGGGGATTGAGGATTTATATCAAGAAAAGCTAGGAAATCACTATCTTCATAGATAATTTGAGCCGTAATTTCTTTATTTACTATCTTACAAAATACGCAATTTTCCATGACCACATTATATCATTCCATCTGATATACTTGTACCCATGAAAACCTATTCTGTCCGGGAAAAAATTGACGGAGATCTCCTCGATCACCTCCTTTTTCACCGCGGAATAAAGACACCAGAAGAGCGGGAGAAATTCCTGAATCCAAATTACGACACACACACGCACGATCCATTTTTATTGAAAGATGCAGAGAAAGCGGCAAAAAGAATCATCCAGGCCATAGAAAATGAGGAAAAAGTCGTCATATATAGTGATTACGATACGGATGGTATACCAGCCGGCGTGGCTCTGCATGATTTATTCAAAAAAATTGGCTTCAAGAATTTTACAAATTACATTCCGCACAGACATGATGAGGGATTTGGGCTGAATGAAGACGCTATAAGGCAATTTATAGAAGAAAAAGTCCAGCTTCTCATTACCATAGACTGCGGAATCGCAGACCTGGGTCATGTGGAGCTTGCACAGAAGAATGGAATTGATGTTATCGTGACCGACCATCATCTCCCTGGACCGAAATTGCCTTCAGCTTTTGCCATTGTGAATCCCAAGCAGGCCGACTGCAATTATCCGGAGAAAATGCTCTGCGGAGCAGGGGTAATCTACAAGCTGATCCAAGCAGTCCTAGCAAAAAATAGATTTGGCATAAAGGAAGGCTGGGAAAAGTGGCTCTTGGATATGATAGGAATCGCAACATTGTCAGACATGGTTCCGTTGACGGGAGAGAATAGGGTTTTTGCTTATTATGGCTTGGCGGTTTTGCGAAAGTCTCCAAGAAAAGGATTAATGAGGCTCCTACAGAAATTAAAAGTGAATCAAAAATATTTGACGGAAGAAGACATTGGCTTCACTATCGGTCCACGCATCAATGCCGCCTCGCGCATGGGAGTTCCGATGGATGCCTTCCGATTACTTGCCACACAGGATGATGATGAGGCAGAAAAATTTGCTATTCACTTAGATCATATAAATAATGAGAGGAAGGGCACAGTAGCAGCTCTGGTTAAAGAGGTCAAAAAGCACGTGAATGAAAGATATGGAGAAAAGCCGGAAAAAGTCATAGTGATTGGAAATCCGCTCTGGAAACCTTCACTCCTAGGTCTTGCGGCAAATAATTGTGCGGAAGAATACGGCGTGCCGGTTTTCCTCTGGGGGCGAGATGGCGATGATGTCATAAAGGGTTCCTGCCGTGCCGCCGGTTCCGTGCATCTTCTGGAATTGATGCGGGGGACTTCCGAAGGAACTTTTATGCAGTATGGTGGACATGCAGAGTCTGGGGGATTCTCGGTGACTTCACAGGCGATTCATAGTTTGGAGAAAAATTTGAGCGAAGTGTTCGAGCGAATTCGCACAGATAAAAATAGCGGAAAAGATAAAAATATAGCATACGTGGACAGTGAGATTTCTCCTGACGATGTTAATTATGATACATATAGAATTGTGGAAAAATTGGGACCTTATGGCACTGGCAATTCAAAGCCTCTTTTTATATTAAGGAATATTATTCTTTCTGATGTGCAGAAATTCGGAAAAGAAAAAAATCATCTTAAATTGATAATGAAAAAGATTAACGGAAGAGATATAAATGCTATTGGCTTTTTCATGAATCCAGAGATGTTTGAAAAGAAGCCGGAAAAAGGAGAGGTCATAACACTGGTGGCAAGTATGGAGAAGTCTATGTTTGCAGGACGTACAGAGCTACGATTGAGGATTGTTGATATAATATAAAAATGAAAACTATAATTTTTACTGACGGATCATCACGCGGAAATCCAGGACCGGGAGGATGGGGGACTGTTGTAATTTCTGATATGACAGTGGCCGAGCTTGGTGGAAGGGAAGAAATGACAACGAATAATAGGATGGAAATGCTGGCTGTAATTAAAGGTTTGAAAGAAGCTAATATAGAAGACAACATTATTGTATATTCAGATTCCCAATACGTTATAAAAGGAATTACAGAATGGATACACGGCTGGATTAAAAAGGGCTGGAGAAATTCTCAGAAGAAAGCAGTGTTAAATAGAGATCTATGGGAAGAATTGTTAAAAGCTTGCCAAGGTAAAGAAATTGTTTGGCAATACGTGAAAGGGCATGATGACAATGCCGGAAATATAAGGTGTGATGAGATTGCCACAAGATTTGCCGATGGAGAAAAAATGGCTTTGTATAAAGGTCCCCGGGAAAAATATCCTTTTGCTGATATTTTGAAAAATATATAATATCCGAAAATCTAGAATATTTATCGAAAATTTATCATAAATTTATCGAATCTTAATCTCGATTGTATATGCTTGTCGGATGAGAGATAAGAAAGTTCAGATTTTAATATTTACCATCCTAATCGCCATCATTCTGATTCGCGGATATTTTGCTATGCATGATCCTGCTAAAGGAACTTTGAAATCTGATGTCGGAAAGACTGTTATTTTCGAAGGAACCGTATCCACCGAACCAATAAAAAAAGATTTTCTGCAGGTTTTTGTTTTGGAGACAGATGATGGCATGCTTATAAAAACTTCTGCAGACAGGTATGGAGAATATCAATATAGAGACAGGGTAAGGGTAGAAGGTAAGCTCTCTTCGCCCAGGAACTTCGCGGGAAATGGGGGCAGGGTTTTTGACTATATAGATTATCTAGGAAAAGATGGAATATATTATGAATTTAAAAAAGCCAGGATTAATGTCTTGGAAAAAGCTGATGGACATAGTCTGGCAGGCATTTTATTTAATTTAAAAAAGAAATTTTTGGAAAATATCGAGAAAGTTCTTGGAGAACCGCATGCCGCTCTAGCTGGAGGATTGGTGGTGGGGGAGAAGGCGGCTCTAGGTAAGGATCTCATCGATGACTTCCGCCGTGCCGGGCTCATACATATTGTCGTCTTGTCCGGATACAACATTACCATCATCGCTGCTTCCATCCGGCGAATCCTCTCTTTCCTTCCTCGCAATACTGGAATAATTCTGGGGGCTGGGGGAATTGTACTTTTTGGAATCTTGGTCGGCGGGGGAGCTACGGTGGTAAGGTCTTCTATAATGGCACTAATCTCCCTTTCTGCCGATATTTTTCGTAGAGATTACAACGCCGCTCGCGCACTTTTCATTGCTGGAGCTCTAATGCTTGTGCAAAATCCCTTAATTCTTCTCTACGATCCATCTTTCCAGCTTTCATTTTTGGCTACTCTTGGACTAATTCTCCTATCTTCCCCCATCGAAGAAAAACTTGGCTTCATTACAGAAAAATTTGGCATTCGTCCGCTAGTCGCGTCTACATTAGCAACCCAGATTTTTGTTTCGCCTTTGATTTTCTATATGATGGGCGAGCTTTCTCTTGTGGGTATTTTTGTAAATATCCTCGTCTTGCCTTTTATCCCACTCACTATGCTCATGGTTTTCTGTGCAGGCTTCTTTGGATTTTTCGCACAATCATTATCACAGATGGCCGGTTGGGCAAGCTACATTGTACTTTCCTATGAACTTTTCATGGTCAGAATGGCTTCAAGCCTGCCTTACGCAGTCGTCTCATTGCCGGCTTTTTCAGGCTGGATAGTGGCTGGATTTTACTCTTTTTATTTAGCGCTGTTCTGGAAATTACCTTCTACTGTTTCCCAATTTATATTCGCGAAGAAATCCTCAACATAATTCTTTTTTCCTGAAGGCTGATAGTCGGCGACATAGGAGTGTTCCCACATATCTAATCCGAGGATCAAAGCGCAGTCCTGCAGCTGACCTAAATGCTGTTCATCAATCCAGGCATTAATAAGTCTTTTATCTTTGCGGTCATAATAAAGCATAGCCCATCCCACGCCTCTCGTAAGGGCAAGTGCCTTAAAAGCTTCAAGCCATGCATCAAAAGATTCGAAATCTTCCTCTATTTGCTTTTTGAGAGATCCAGCTTGCAATGCTTTAGTACCTCCTTCCAGGCTGGAAAAATATATTTCATGATTTCGAACGCCGTTATATTCGAAGCCTAATC
>CALQZK010000034.1 GCA_943349555.1 Candidatus Nomurabacteria bacterium | reverse complement strand
CAATTATTGCCCATTGCCGCCTTTCTTATTTGCATAAATTTTTGTAACCTCTGCAAGAACATCTGACGGAATCGTTGTAGCCTTTATAATATACCCGTCCACATTCAGTTTCTTCGCGCGTACAATGTCGCCGGAAAGACCTTGGTTGGTGAGCATAATGACGGCGGTTTTTTTACCTATCAGATTTTCATTACGCAGGACTGTGAGAAAATCTATACCGTCCATTCCAGGCATGACTACGTCTATGAGCATGATGTCGGGATAAAAGCCATCGCGAATGATTTTCAAGGCTTCTTCTGTTCCCTGCGCTGTATTGACTTCGAAATTATTCTTGGAAAATTTCAAGGCATACATATCCAGCAAGAACTTGTCATCGTCAACAAAAAGGATTTTAGGGGGGTTGGCATCCATAGCTCTATTATACTAGAGCTTGTTGACTTCCTCAAAGGGTATAACCTTGCCGAAAGCCTTGATCAAGGCGTCTTCCTTCATCGTTAGCATGCCCTTCTGACGCAAGATCTTGTTGATTTCCAGCTCGGTAGGATTTTTCAATATCACCGACTCAATTTCCTTATCCATTTTGAAAGCTTCGAAGACTGCCATTCTACCTCTAGTCCCCTTCGGACAATCAGGGGAAGGAGCGGCTTGGTTGACAGTATCGGAGAAAGGAATTTCTTTTTTAAATTGCGCTGGAAGATCTTCGAACTGCTTGTCTACCATCATCTTGATGCTTCCTTCGACAGGCAGGGGCTTACCGGCACCAGGGCAAAGGACGCCGACCAAGCGCTGGGCAACTGCGAGTATGAGAGTCGGAGCAATGAGGAAAGGATCAACTCCCATGTCTATCAACCTTGGGATCACTCCTGCAGCTCCATTCGTATGTAGAGTGGATAAGACAAGGTGCCCAGTCAATGCCGCTTGAATCGCAAGCTGTGCGGTCTCTTTATCTCGAATCTCGCCCACCATGATGATGTCTGGATCTTGACGCAGAGTCGTGCGTAAACCGGAGGCGAAGGTATATCCTATCTCCGGATGGACCTGCGATTGGCTGACTCCCTCCATATTGTATTCGATAGGATCTTCCAGAGAGAGGACGTTGAATTCTTCGCGATTGATCTCATTCAGCATAGAGTAAAGAGTAGTTGATTTTCCGGAGCCTGTTGGACCGGTGATAAGAATGAGACCATAGGGTCTCTGTATGGCCTCTTTCAACAGCGCCAGATTTTTCTCTGTCATTCCCATATCATCCAGCTTCTTTACTCCCTTCTCTTGATCAAGAATTCTCATTTCTATCTTCTCGCCATAATAGGTAGGGAAAGTGGAGACTCGGAAGTCTATCTTTCTACCGTCAATGCGTGCGGAAAATCGCCCGTCCTGGGGCTTGCGCCTTTCATCCAGTTTCATATTGGAAAGGACTTTGATACGGGCGACGACGGAATTATGAACCTGGGGAGGCAGAATAAGGCTGGTATTGAGAGTGCCGTCTACGCGGAAACGCACCCGGACTTTATCATGCATATGTTCGATGTGGACATCGGAAGCATTTCCTTCTGTGGCGTAGCGGACAATTGTAGCGACAATTTTTACGACCGGTGCATCCTCAATAATAAAAGTTTCTTTTTTTCCATCAAATTTCGCTGGCGCCTCAGAAGCAGTGGGCTGTGCCTTTTTTGCCTCGATGACATCCTCAGCATCCACGGACAAGACAGTCTCCAGTTCAGAAAGAGCTTTGGAAACTTCTCCTGTTAGGCCTTTATATGACTCTATAACCTTGGCATAATCTTCCCCGCTGATGATGAAGATTTTATAGGGAATATTTTTCTTGGCGGCGATGAAGTTCAAGGCATCGCGAGCTTCTATATTATCCGGATCGACAATTCCCACTTCCAACATTCCGCTTTTGACAGCCAGGGGGACAAATTTGTAATGAAGGGCGGATTCTTCTGGAATATATTCAAGAGCTTCGAAAGGTACAATCATATCCCCCAAAGTACGCACAGGTATATTAAGAAATTCTCCTCTAGCCGCCAATATATCCTCTACTTTTATTCCCCGTTCAATCAAAACTTGGTCCAGAGAATCCCCCTTCGAGGTTCTCTGCCTAATCTCATTTATATCATCTTTTGTTATAAGATTTTTGCTAAGAAATATGTCTAGGATGTTCATATGGAAGGCTATGGCGCCGTTTTCTTCTTATTTCGGCTTTATTGTAGATTTTGTCCCAGTTGCCGCAGTAGCTGGAACAAGGCGTGGCTGAATATTAACATATGAAGAAGTGAATGGATTTTCTCTTCCTATATTCTGCTCCAAGACCGGCACAGTATGGTCAACTAGAGACATATAAACAGGGTTAGTGAAGATGTTAATCTCGATTTTCAAACTGCTAATTTGATTGAGAAGAGCAAGAACATTAGCAGCAGCGATTGAGGATTCGCTGGTAGGGGCTGCGACCTCTTCCAGAGAAACAGAGTTATCCACAGGTGAGCCTGAGAAATAGAGGTAGGCGAGAACGACAACAATGGCGATGATTATGATGTAGAGAATTGTTTTTTTGGAAGGTGCTTTATGCATATATTTTATTACTCTGTTTTATTATTGCTTTAGCCAGTAAGTCTTTATTTCCACTCCGAAGTCATAGGTTCCAATGTCATTTGTAGTAACAGTCAGCTTGGAAATATCCATAATTCGTAGGCTAGCTTCCATATCTTTGACAAAGTCGACAAACTGTTGATACCCGCTGGTCACACTGAAGGAAAGAGTGACAATTCCATATTTACTTTCCGAAGAAGTATCTGTAGGAGAGCTAGTTTTAATATTTTTCAAAGACAAGCCATGATTCGCTGCAATATCATCCTTCACATCTATTATCAATCGCACATTGTCCACATTATCCGGCACGATCTTATTCAAGCGATCTTTATTCTTATCACTTATATTATTATATGCAGCAAGAACATCATCTCTAACTTTTATGAGCCGGGAGGCATTATCAATTGCCTCCTGATATTCGGCATTGACAACGCGGATAGCCTTGAGCTCCTCTATCTTATCTTTTGTAAAGGTTAAATAAATGCCGACGGCGAGGACTACTAATATTATAGCTGTAAAATTTTTATTCATTGTTTTTTAACACATTCTCATATGAGATGTCCGGCTGGGCAACTTCCGCAGAGAAATTAAAGACAACATTACCATTCAGATCGACAGAAAGATCAGAGAGGACCGGGTTTTTTATTGCCTTATTCGTGCCGTATCGTTGTGAAAAGCCGAAGACATCCGACTGGAACGCCACGCTATTGAAACTATTGGCAATTCCCTTCATATTGATCTTGTAAGCTTTGCCATTTTTGCCGGCATTGTCCGCGGCAAGGAATTCGAAATTGCTGAATCTCACCCCGTCTATTGTCAGCTTACTTATGATCTTGAATACTTCCGAGACAGTAATGTGATTTTTCAAAAGCTGATTAGCCAAGTCTATCTTCGCATTTGCCCTGGTCAAAAGAGTAATAAGGGGGACATTAAAGCGCTTTTCATTATCCGCCAAGTCAACTTTCAATTGCGCCTGACTGCTCAAGAGGATTGCTTTGCCTGCGAAGGTCAATATTGCACCAGCTATAGATAGGATGAAAATGAAAGAAGCAATGATCATGATGAGGCTGGCTCCAACATGATGTGAGTGTCCCGCATCCTGCTGGGAGAGAATCGGCTTCTTGGGAATGAATGATGTTTGGAAATTAGTTTCCATTTTGCCTATAATTATACAAGAGCTGGAAACAATTACCTAATAGAAATGTGTATATCTACTCTAGTTCCGATAGTCTACGTAGAGCGACACCGATGGCGACAGCGAATTCTGGACCTGCCTGACTGAACTGTTCGGCGAGGAAAGCCGGGGTTTCCAACTTGGCGAAGGGATTGGCATAGACGACTTCTGTTTGGAAACTGATCTTGGCGAGATCAACAAAGCCTTTCAGGAGTACGCCTCCTCCAGTCAAAATAATTTTGGAAACATCTTTATTATATTTCTTTTGGTAATTCAAGAGAGTGGCATTGGCTTCATAAAAAACGTAGTCGAGGTTGACAGTAATTATTTCCGTCAATTCTTTATATTCTGGACCGCCTTTTAATCCATGCAGTCTTTTCATATTTTCTGCTTCCGCAACACTGATACTCAATGACTTCGATAAGGCAAGTGTGATGTCCTGTGCTCCTTTATTTATAATATGCGAAGAGCGGAGAACCCCCCTTTCTACTATGTAGAGCTTGGTCGTACGCGCACCCATGTCTATGATCATCACAGCCTGAATGCCCTGGTCGATGACCGCGCGGATAGAGCTGAAGATTTCTAGTTCATAAAAAGAAGTTTTCACCTGCGAAGAATCCATAATGATCTGATAATTATTTATGTATTCATTGTGGATGGCTACGACCAACACGTCCTGGGAACTTCCCACAGGCTCTTTTGTATTTGCCGAAATTTTATTCTCTTCGTCAGTGCTGAAGGAGTCTTCCCTCGGCACCAGCGACCAGTCGAGCATGACTTCATTCATCGGTACTGGAATATACTTGCGAGCTTCCAGGGAAATGACATCGGCCAATTGCTTATCTTGCACCTGCGGGATGGTAATGAAAGAAATTAGGCTGGAAGAAAGGGGTAATGCGACTCCGGCAGAGACCGTTGTAGTTTTCGCTTCGCGCAGTATGTCCCGCAATGCTTCCGCACTTTTCTCGGGAGTTAAGTTTGTCGCCCTTCCCACTTCTATCCCCGCATATGGCCCAAGAGCTAGCTCTCCATAAGTCTCTAGTACTATTTTCCCCCTTTTCTTCTTTATCTGCACCACCTTCACAGCGGAAGAACCGATGTCTATACCGAGAACACTCTGGTCTTTTTTTGCGAAGAAGGATAGTAGTGAGGATAAATTCATAGGGCTATTATACATGATAAAATGCCTGCATGCGACATTTCTTTAACCTTATTATTGATTTTCTATTTCCTCCTTCCGCAGAGGTTTTACAGCTTCGTTCCATTTCTCCTGAAAATGTGAGTCGGGAGCTTCCTCCTGCGCCTACCCCTTCTCATCCATTCATCACTTCCCTTTTTGCATACAAAAGTCCCTTGGTTTCAGAGCTAATCTGGAGCATAAAGTACAAGAGGGATCGGCATGCAGTAGAATTAGGGGCTTATTCTTTATATGAACAGTTGAAGAAAAAAGGTCCTTTCATACTTATACCAATACCAATTTCAAAAAAGCGAAGGAAAGAAAGAGGATATAACCAAACTGAACTTCTAATTGATGAGATTGTTAGACTAGACAAAGAAGGAAAATTTGAAAAAAGATTCGACATTCTCTCTAAGCCCAAGCACATCGAAAGACAGACTCTTAAAAATCGCAAAGAGAGAATTGGGAGCATGGATGGGATATTTCTAGCGAAACTAGTTCAGCTTAATTTCCCCATCATCCTCATAGATGATGTCACCACAACAGGAAGTACACTTAAAGAAGCGAGGGATACTTTGCTACGAGCTGGGTATTCAGATGTGGCAGCTCTAACTGTGGCGCATTAGGGTCAAGTAATATCAGGCAA
>CALQZK010000033.1 GCA_943349555.1 Candidatus Nomurabacteria bacterium | reverse complement strand
TGGTTTGGAAGGGTGGTTGACAAAAAAATTCTCCATAGCGGAGAATTTTTTTTATCGAATCTTTATCATAAATTTATCGAATCTTAATCTCGGCTCTGTATGATTCTGGCATTATTATTAATTTAAAAATGCCATGCAGAAAAAGTCCAGGATTATTGGTGCAGTCTTATTATTGAGTCTGATTTTATTCCCATCCTACCTTCATGCGGAAACGCGCATTCCTGGAGGAGAGGTTTTTGGAAATTTCATATGGGATAAGAATGGGAGTCCGTATATACTCGAAGATGATATTGAATTCATGCCAGGAAGTACGGTAACCATCGGTCCCGGAGTTACTATCAGGTCTGCCCCCTCTTACCTCACGACGTTCAGTAAACACCCTTACTGGATTTCCCAATTTAAGTCTGAAAGATTCGATATCTTGGGTACTGAAGAAGAACCTGTCCACATAGTGGATGTGTCCAGCATTGGACTTGGGGAAAATAGCAAAGTCGAGCATACCATCTTTGATGGGGTTGATGTGTATGTATCACATGGTGACATAGTAAATATCTCATCAAGTGTTATAAAAGGAACAGCTACAGCATTAACCATAGTAGGAGGCATTGTATCTATTTCAGATAGTCAGATTTCAGGCAATCAAAAAGGCATCTATTCTGGACTATACGTGCTTAAGCCCAAGGCTGGTGACGGACCCCCGTTCAGAAAAGAGTATGTGGGTGGATATATAAGCACTACGACTGATCCAATACAAAGCTCCATTATTATCCGTAATACTATCTTTGAAAATAATTCCAAATACTCAATAGACAATATAAATGTCAATAATATAGATGCCACTGATAACTGGTGGGGGAATCCGAATGGTCCAGGTGCAACTGTCTACGGCGCTATGATCACCAGTCCTTGGCTGACAAAGGATCCTCGGCTGGAACCCAAGCCTGTGAAGTGCTGTTCCAGCGTCCTCTTCTTGCCTGGTCTGCAAGCTAGCCGATTGTATAGTCCGGAGACAGGGCTATTTGGAACCAGTACGAACCAGCTTTGGGAGCCAAATAGGAATGATGATGTCAGGAAGCTTTTCCTGAATGCTGAAGGTCAGAGTCTCAGCGCCGGCATATATACTGCGGACATTATGGAATCGGCATTTGGGTTAAAGGACATATATAAGAAGTTTGCCGCCATGATGAATGGCGTGGTTGCGGAGCAGATTATCAAGGAGTGGCTACCTTTTGCTTATGACTGGAGGATGAGCGTTTCCAATGCTGTTTCATTGGATGCTCGATATGCCACTACTACAAAAAATCTTGTAAAGGAAGTCGAGCGCCTCGCACAGTCTTCAAAGACTGGAAAGGTGACTGTTATAGCCCATAGCAATGGAGGCTTGGTGGCGAAAATGCTGGGAGTGGAACTGGAAAAGCAAGGGAAATCGGGATTGATAGACAAAGTTGTATTCGTGGCGGTACCACAGCTGGGTACGCCGCAGTCAGTTCTTGGGTTATTGCATGGAGGCAGTCAGGCAATGCTTGGTGGAGCCATCCTTTCTAGTAGCGTTGCTCGCAGTTTCGGGTTGAATATGGTCAGCGCATACGGACTTCTGCCGTCTGCGGAATATTTCAAGAAGCTGTTAAGTCCTGTTATCACCTTTGTGGGAAAAGCTGTCGGGACTTATGATAATTTCATCAGTTTCCTCAAGGGGCAATCGGATAATAGGAAACAGCCTAAGGAGAATGAAGTGAAAATTCCTGCAATATTATCATCCGGCATTCTATCACTCTCTCAATGGATGCATAGCATTTTGGATACTTGGAAATTCCCTCCGAATATCAAAGTTCTCTCCATTGCTGGTTGGGGAATGCCGACGACCAAGACTTTGGAGTATGGTGGAAAGTTTATCGGGATAAAAAAGGGAATAGACGGCGATGGGACTGTGCTTGTTGGAAGTGCCACTGGATATTCGGGCGATCAAATATACTTTAACCAGGCACTTTATCAACATAATACAAAGAAGAGTATATTCCATGCAGATATCCTGCAGTCTGATTCCATATTGAGCTTCATGGGTGCGCTCCTCGCCACAACTTCGAAGGCTTTCGAAGAAAAGCCTCTCCCAGCATATCTCTCACACCAGAAACCTAATGCCTCCGATTACCCCTGGATGTCCTGGGTAACGGTCAGCGTGCATTCTCCTGTTGATATGGATATTTATGATAGCCAAGGTGGGCATATAGGAGCCGTTCCTTTGCCGTCAGATCCCAGCTCGGATATAAAGTGGTTGGAGAATACTATTTCCGGAGGGCAGTACGAATATATAGGAGATGAGAAGTATGTAACTCTACCTGGAAACGATACCTACCAGATTCACCTTTCGGGTACCGACATTGGCGTGTTTACCCTGAATGTTCAAAAATTCTCGGATCTTGATATGACAGAAGTAGCAAGTTCTACCTATTCCAATTTGCCTGTTACCTCCAGTATGACGGCAAACACCATTATCAACTCCTCAAATCCAGCTCCGCCACTAGAAATAGATAATGATAACAACGGCACCGTGGATAATGTAGTCAATCCTTGCCAGGCAATATAGCTTATGGTAAGGTTGTGGAAAGGCCGGAGACAGAAGGCATTTATAAGACCTTCTCGAGGTATTCTACCGCCTTATAAAGGTCGCATTACGCAGTATTATTAATTGAAAGGTTTTTATCTATGCCACGTACAAAAATAGAAAAAAAAGAAATACTTGAAAAAGTAGAGAGTATCGTAAAGGATGCGCAGTCATTGGTCTTCGTAAATTTCCATGGACTCAAAGTGGGGGATACGGTCCAAGTCCGTAGACAGTTGAAGAAAGAGGGTGTAGGATTCTTCGTTGCAAAGAAAAGCCTGACCAGGAAAGCCTTGGAAAATGGACAGAATGGCAAAAAAATTGAAGGCACATTGCCGGAACTAAATGGAGAACTTGGTCTAGCATACGGAAAAGATCTCATTGCTCCAGCCAGAGAAATACATGCATTCGCTTTGAAATTCAAGGACAGCATATCTATCCTTGGAGGAATATTCGAAGGCAAATATATGACAAAAGAAGAGATGATGGCTATTGCCCTTATTCCTTCCCAGAAAACTCTGCAGGCAATGTTCGTCAATGTCATCAATTCTCCTATCCAGGGGTTTGTCATGGCTCTAAATGAAATAGGAAAGAAAAAGACAGCTTAAAAGTTTCAATCAAAATTAAAATTAAATTAATCAAATTATTACAATGGAAAACGTAGAAATCCCAGCAAAATTCAAAACATTAGTAGAATCTATAGAAACAATGTCAGTATTGGAGCTTAATGAGCTAGTCAAGCTTCTTGAGAAGAAATTCGGCGTATCAGCAGCAGCAGTTGCAACAGCAGCACCGGTAGCAGCAGGCCCAGCAGCAGAAGAGAAGACAACTATGGCTGTGCACCTAGCATCCGCAGGAGAGCAGAAGATAGCGGTTATCAAGGTAGTCAAGGAAGCCCTAGCTCTTGGACTTAAGGAAGCAAAGGATCTAGTAGACGCAGCGCCAGCCCTTCTAAAGGATGCAATGAAGAAAGAGGAAGCAGAGGCTCTAAAGAAGAAAATTGAGGAAGCTGGAGGAAAAGTAGAGCTGAAATAGCTAGAAATATAGAAGAAAGGTAAAAATAACGCAAAATGGACACTTTAGCACAACTATTCGGGAGTGCTACAAAAGTAAAGCTCATGAGGCTGTTTCTCTTCAATCCTGAAGTGGCTTTTTCCCTGTCTGATATAGCCAAGCGTGTAAAAGTCCCTTCCAATGAAGTTAGGAAAGAAATAACTCGCCTCATAGCAACCGGAATTGTCAAAAAGCGTTCCGTGGTAAGAGAAATTCATCCAAGAACAGGCGGTAAAGGCAGGAAAGGCAAACACGCCGAGGTGAAAAAAGTACATGACCTGGGATATTCTCTAGATCAGAAATTTCTTTATCTACAAGCTCTTAAAAACTTGCTTATTACCGTAAGTCTCCATGCAGATAATTCCTTAATAAAGAAATTCTCCAATGTTGGTAAGCTAAAGCTGTTCATTGCTTCCGGAGTATTCATCCAAGATTGGAATACACGCGTTGATCTTCTGCTTGTGGGAGATGACCTGGACATGTCTAGGATAGAAGCTGTTATGAAGACTATTGAATCCGAGATTGGCAAGGAGATTTCTTACTCCGCCTTCGAGACGGAGGACTTCGACTATCGCCTCGGCATACATGACCGACTAGTAAGGGATATACTTGATGCTCCGCACACTGTACTTGTGGATAAGATGGGGATACAGCAGAATTAAGCATGCTATAATTACCGCATTACCAAGTAATTATCAGCAAATTTAAATTTTATGATGTTAGTACAAAATTGGGGCGAGGTTTTCACCAATTCATTGCAGGGAATTTGGTACGGAGTAGCAAGTTTCCTTCCGACTTTGATCATAGCGATCATTGTCTTCGCAATAGGATGGGTTCTCGCTTCGCTTATAGAAAAAGTGGTTGAGAGTGTTTTCAAGGCGGTGAAGGTAGATACTGCGCTAAAGAGTGCTGGGCTTGATGATGTTATGAAAAGAACAGGACATCCTCTTAATTCCGGACTCTTTGTCGGATCTCTTGTAAAGTGGTTCGTCATTATCGTTTTTCTTATCGCATCATTTGATGTTCTAGGACTTACACAGGTCAATCTATTCCTAAAGGATGTGGTCCTATCATATCTTCCACAGGTTATAGTTGCTGTGCTTGTCCTTATGGTCGCAGTTATGATTGCAGAAACAATGCAAAAGATTGTTATGGCAAGTGCACGAGCGGCCCATATCAAGTCTGCGCATCTATTGGGAGTTATCACAAGATACTCTATCTGGATCTTCGCTATCCTTACAGCGCTATACCAGTTAGGTATCGCCCCAGCCCTTATCCAGACTATCGTCATGGGTGTTATCGCGGGTGCAGCTATTGCTATCGGCTTGGCATTTGGCCTTGGAGGCAAGGATTACGCAGCGGGAGTTGTCGAGAAGACAATGAAGAAATTGGAGGAGAGGGAGTAAGCTCTTTTCCATTCGTTTTCAACAGAAGACAACTCTTCATAGGGTTGTTTTTTGTTTGAGCAGGCATATACTTAACTGATGAAATTAAGACTCACCAGACATTTTCAAGACATGATGTCATATCGCGGTATAGATATTGAGCATGTTAAAGAGGCTATTGCGAATCCGGATAGCAAAAAGGATGCTTATGAAGGTAAAATTCGTGTGACAAAGAAAATTGGCAAAAAAGTGATAGAGGTGGTATTCTGGAAAGAAGCATTTAGGGACAAAAGTAATGAATATATAGTAATAACGGCTTATTACATATAACAAACACATATGAAAATAGACTATGATACAGTAGCAGATGCAATCTACTTCACCATTAAAAGTGGCAAGGTTTTTAAATCTGTAAAAGTTGATGACCGCCTCGTTGTAGACTTGTCTGCAACTGGAGATGTAATAGGTATGGAATTACTTGATGCGTCTTCGAAACAAGGACAAGAGCTTCAGAAGTATCTCAAAAGTGGCGTGCCAATAAATATTAATTCGAGTACCCCGGTTCTCGCTTAAAGGGGAGGC
>CALQZK010000032.1 GCA_943349555.1 Candidatus Nomurabacteria bacterium | reverse complement strand
CTGCAATTTTACATTATAAAATTTAAATAGATCTCTTATTCCTCTTGCTGTAGCTGCTATATATTGAGTAGTTGGCGTCAGTCCATCAGTATCCTTATCTGGATCAATACAGTTTATTATAGTATCAGCATCAAAATGAGACGGTAGTGGCAATTGGACAATGATTCCTTGAATTGTTTTATCGTTGTTATATTTTTTCACCTGTTCCAAGACTTCTACTTGTGTTACGTTTTCTGCCAGCTTCACATGGATTTCCTTTGCACCTATTTTCTGGGCAAAAGATTTCTTGGCTCTGATGAAAGCATCTGAGTCCGCACGCTCCCCGACTTGGATAATGACGAGGCAAGGGGTGATGGAAAGAACTTTTACTCTTTTAATTAGTTCGCTTGTATAGGCTTCACGAGCTGTTTTTCCATCGAGTATTTGCATAATATTCTATTTCTCCCACCTCGCAAATATGCCTGCTGGCAAGAGCCTTCCAGACTGTTGTCCTTTATTAGCTTCTTCTATTGCCAATTCCCCTGTCTCTATTTTTCCTCCAAATTTCTTTTCCAAAATCAATAAATTATTTTTGTATGCCAAAGCAGAATATCCAGCGGAGTATCCATTTATTAAAAAGAAAAGTGGTGAGGGGGTAAGCAATGTCAGGCAATGCTCTACAAGTTCTATAAAGTGTTCCTCAATCTTCCAAAGCTCCTTCTTAGCTCCATGTCCGAAAGCTGGAGGGTCCATGATGATGGCATCATATTTGCGCCCTCTTTTTATTTCTCTCTCTACAAAAACTCGAGCATCGTCCAATAGCCATCTTATCGGCTTATCAACAAGACCAGAAAGCTCGGCATTTTCTTTCGCCCAATTCAATGCCGCATTGGATGCATCGACATGTACTACTTTTGCTCCAGCTTTCGCGCAGGCTAGAGTTGCCCCGCCAGTATAGCCAAAAAGGTTCAAAATTTCTGGTTCTTTTTTGTCTGAATTTTCTAATACTCTTTTCAGCCACTCCCAATTCACTGATTGTTCTGGAAATAACCCTGTATGCTTAAAGGCTGTAGGTTTTATTATAAATTTTAATCCATTCAATTCTACATTCCACTTCTCCGCTATTTTATCTTTTTGGCCGGCCTTTATTTTCCATTGCCCATCTTTGCCTTCTCGTGAGAAAATTGCATCGGCTTTTTCCCAGACATCTTTAGACAAATTCTTTTTCCACAGAGCCTGCGGATCTGGACGGGAAAGGACAACGTCGCCAAAGCGCTCCAATTTCTCCCCTTCTCCGGAATCTATCAGCTCGTAATCCTTGGAAGGCTTTGTAATTAATATACTAGAGTGGCTCATGTTGGGGTTGCTGTTGAATTGTCTTAAATTTAATTATAGCTACCAAAAAGATGAGTGTAGAAGTGGCGGTTGAAATGAGGCAGTATTGACAGAAAGAATTTATGACAAAAGCTTGAAGAAGGAAGAAATAAATTGTAGCGATGAATCCGAGAATTGCCAATATATATGTCCAAGAAATAAATATATTTTTCTTTGTGTCTAGATGAGCAATACCCAATACAAGGATAGCAAGATAGTAGAGTGCACCTAACAGAGCCACCGGAATACCTGCTATTTCCGCATATGGGCTAGTGAGAACGATTTCGCAGCCGCTGAAGGTGCAGGGTGGAATAGCATTCATATAGTGCTCAATAGTCAGATACACAGCATCAAGAAAACCAATACCCGCTACAGCTAGGATAAAGAAGAGGCTTGATTTAGAGGCCGAGAGCCTTTTTAAATTCATCATAACTTTGAGGATTATTTATCTTTTTACCATTTACAAAAAATGTAGGGGTGGAATTGACACCAGCTTTCAAGCCTCCCCTATGGTCATTGCTTATCTTATTCTTTGTCTCATCTGATTCGTAGTCAGCCATAAACTTGGCCTCATCTAGACCAAGCTCTTTTGCGTATCCAATAAAAATATTTTTAGCGGTGGTTGAACTTTCCCAAGCTTTCTGATTTTCATAGATCATGCTGTACATTTCCCAGAACTTGCCTTGCTTTCCAGCCGCTTCGGCTGATTGTGCTGCTGGCATAGCATTTGCATGATTGGTTAGTGGAAAATGGCGGAAGACAAAGCGTAATGTGGTGGATGAATTTGAAGTGATGAGTTGTTCGATGAGAGGATGGTAGTAGGCACAGGCTGGACATTGGAAATCACCGTATTCAACTAGTGTGACAGTTGCCGTTTCACTTCCACGGATATGGTCAGTAGCCACAATCTGATCCGGCAGAAGCAGAGTAGCGCCTTCTCTATTAGCTTTTTTCTCGGCTGCTATCAAGCCCCATACCACCAAGCCAATAATTACGACAAACGACCCCCACGTAAAAATTCTTTTCATAAAAGTTATTATACGCTAGGAAATGAGATTAGCAAATCCTATCAGAGCATATATACCAAGCGCATTCATGATAAAGGCCACAGGCATGATGAGCCACACTTTTACCTTCGATATTCCCATGAGAGCGATTCCAAATTCATCCGGCAAAGGAGAGGCAATAATAAGCGCACCGACTAGAGGCGATAGCCATTTGAGAAAGCCGAAGTGAAATGAGTGCAATATATGTTTAACTTTCGACGACTTGAGAACATTTATCAAATCATTGAAAAATTTGTCTTTGATAAAAAATAGCAAAATTAAGTCTCCGCACATGGCGCCCAACGCTCCCCACAGAGCTACAGTATGTACCGGTGTGTGGCCAGCAATATTTACTAGAGCGATGGAAGCTGGAGCCAGAGTAAAAGCTGATGTAAAGAAAAGTCCGGCGATAAAACTTGCCAAGATAGAATAGTCTCGAAGTCCGGAAACCATAGCATCAATTGCACCAATTTTTGAAAGGACAAATGCAAGAATAATTCCTATGGCAATAATCACTATGTCCCAGACAAACGCGTAGCCATTTTTTCTATTCTTTTTACTGCTCCTGCTCACAGGCTTTTTCATGCTACTATTATAGCATTATGAAGACTTATTCAGAGAGAACACATGAGAAAATGAAGGAGGTCTTGATGGACCCTTCTGCGCCTGGTCCAGAAGTGCATTACCATATGATCCGCGGAGGCAATGCACAATCAAATATTACAACCAATATCACAGTCTGGGAAGCTGGAACCGTCGGAGGAGAATATATAAAGTCATACGGGCACTATCATGTCGGGGATTTGGAAGAGACTTACACAATTTTGCAGGGTGAAGGGATAATTATCTTGCAGAGCCCTATCGCAGATGAAAGCGTGGAAAGTTTTCAAGCAATAAAAGTAAAAGCTGGAGATAGAATACATATTCCGAAACATACAGGGCACCTTGCCATAAATATTGGAAAAGATTGGTTGGTGACATCGGATGACAGCCCGGCAAGTCTGGCTGACCATGCGGATTATGAACCATTCAAAAAAATGAAGGGTGCAGCGTATTATGTCGTAGAGAAGAGTGGTAAGCCAGAATTAGTAAAAAATCCTTTGTATAAAACAGTTACGCACCTCTCTGCTCCGGCTGACCTCCGCGCATAGCCCGATATTTCTCTTTGTATTTAAGGATAGTCTCCTCCACCTCCTTATTCGGAATCTCCACGCGTACAAGATCAATGACATTTATCGTGTCATAAATATCCAATTTGTTTTCTAGCTTGTACATGGCATCGCGCCATAAGATCGCCTTTTCATACTCGCGATTGTCAGTCGCTTTTTTCTCAAGCATCTTCATCATATCCATAAAGGTCTCATAGACTCCTACCTCTTCTCCTCCCCTTCCAACAGTTCGATCCTTGAATGGTATGCGTAGGAGAGATTTCTGCTCTGTCATCATGGAACGTATCCTGCCAGTTCTCTGCCAATTGAAAGCTGTGGCAATTATTTTTTCATAGAGATCACGCGCCTTGTTCAGCTTGTCTGGAGATATGTCGGGAATATCACGGATGGTATTCAGCAATCGGTATGCCCCATCTTCTATCATCTCCACACTCCACCAAGGCTTTGCCGATGCCCACCAGAAATGGTCGCTGGCAGTAGCAATATCCATCCTCTGTTTTATTTCCTCATAGACTGGACTTTTGGCATCCATATTTTCCACCTCTGTACGAACGAGATGGAAGAGTTCCCATTGCCAGCCATGAATAAGATTTTCCGGATCTTTCCAGGACAGGAATTGCACCTTCTTCTCAATATCCTCTTTACTACTTGCCCAAGTTGAAGCTATCGGTTCGCTTTCAACCTTTTCTCTCTCCTGTCCAGGAAGTTCCGCCAAAAGTTCAGACAGCGTGACGAATTCACAATCTTTTGATTCAAAAACTTTAAATAGGAATTGCTCCAATCCAGGCCGATGATGTCCGAAGGTCTCGCCATCCATAGCTGTCACTACGTATCGAGAGCTTTTAAGATCATCTTTCATTGTCTCTTTTAAAGTTTCAGGAGAACGCACCACCGCGCTCATTATGAGATTACTCAATCTTCGCTCGCGGAAAAAAACTTTGAGATTAGAATTCTTTATCTTATATATTTTCGTATAGTCTACTGTGCCTGGCTGACCATTGAGAGCAATTTCATCGAGAATAATCCACTCGAATCCTAGAGATTCTATGATGGGAGCAAGAGCTGGACTGTACCCCATTTCTGGAGGAAAAAAACCTTTAGGCTTGTAGGCATTACCGAGAAAAAAGCCATTGGTCTCATTATTTATTTTAATCTGTCGAATAATATCTTTTTCCTCAAGGAGAGGTAGGAAGCCGTGATATTTAGCGGATCCGGTGAATTCTATCTTCCCTGCCCTGCCTGCTTCACGAAGCATATCAATAAGATCTCGATATCCGTGTTTGTCGAAAAGTTCTAGGAGGGATCCAGTAACATTGAGAGTTACATGGACATTTGGCGATTTGAGAATATGAGAAATGATTGGGCGATAGCTCTGGACGACTATTGATTCCAAAATATCTTTTTGCTGGTCAGCGGGTTGATAGATATGTAAAAAATTCGCCCATTTCATACTGTTTTATTATAATTGCTCTTTGCTGTTATGGATGGCAATTGCTCTTGCAAAAAGTTCAGCGTATTTCTCTGCAGAATTATCCCAGGAAAAATCTTTTTCCATTGCTCGTTTCTGGAGTTCCAGCCACTTTTTCTTATCGCGGAAATTTTCGAAGGCGCGGATAAGGGCAATCATTAGAGATGATGAATCAAATTTCTCAAAGACAAAACCTGTTCCAGTCTGCTTGTCGGGATTGTAGTCCTCAACGCTGTCTGCCAAGCCTCCAGTCTTTCTGACAATAGGGATACAGCCCATGCGCATGGCTTCCATCTGCACGAGACCACATGGTTCAAAGCGCGAAGGTACTAGGACAACATCCGATCCGGCATAGACTAGGGTCGGCAGAACAGAGTCAAATTTTAAATGCAATGCAACTCTTCCTGGATGTCGAGTTTCCAGGTCATGAAAGAAGTGCATTATGTCGGCTTCACCTTCTCCCACGACGATGAGTTGCATGGGCAATTCCGCAAGAAGTAGATCGATAATATTAAAAAGAAGATCGAGACCTTTCTGCTTGCTCAATCTTCCCACGGTGGAAATGACGAATTTATCTTTATCAGCAGGCAAGCTGAATCTTTCCTGGAGGGTCGCCTTATTCTTTGCTCGCAGTTCTATAGTTGGAACATCAAAAGGAACGGCAACATTGGGATTTGTTTTTGGATTGGACAATTCATAATCAATGCCGTTCAAGATCCCAGTTAGGACAGCACGGCGCTCACGTAGGAGGTCGTCTAGAAGTTCTCCATAATCCTTGGTCATAATTTCACGAGCATAATTTGGCGAGACAGTATT
>CALQZK010000031.1 GCA_943349555.1 Candidatus Nomurabacteria bacterium | reverse complement strand
AGCTGCATCGGCAATTCCACCAGGAGAAGATCGATGATATTAAAAAGAAGATCGAGACCTTTCTGTTTGCTCAATCTTCCAACAGTGGAAATGACAAATTTATCCTTATCAACTGGCAGGCTAAATCTTTCCTGGAGGGTCGCCTTATTCTTCGCTCGCAATTCGATGGTCGAAGCATCGTAAGGGAAAGTGACATTGGGATTAGTCTTGGGATTTGTCTGTTCGTAATCAATGCCGTTCAAAATTCCGGTCAGGACAGCTCGGCGCTCACGTAGGAGGTCGTCTAGAAGTTCTCCATAATCCTTGGTCATAATTTCACGAGCATAATTTGGCGAGACAGTATTGACAGAGTCCGCGTACATAATTCCCCTTCTCATGAAATTTAGTTTTTCCAGGCGAGGGTTATTGAATCCAGGAACTGCGGAGTGACCATCATCAAAATCCATTTCTGATACGAAGTGATGATCGAAAATTCCTTGGAAATATAGATTGTGGATGGAAAATACGCTGGAAATTTTTGAAAGGACGGGGTCGTCAGCATAGACGGTCTTCAGATAATTTGGAACAAGGCCAGCCTGCCAATCCAGAGAGACTATGACATCTGGAACCCATGCTGATTTCCGCAGGAATTCTAAAACACCTCGACAAAGCAAAGCCCATCGAGTGGTATCATCTGCATAACCATAAACATTCGCGCGTTGTTCATAGTATTCCTGATTTTCCAGGAAATAGGCTGGGACTGCACTGCCAACTTCTCCTGGTTCGCATTTTTTTACATTGCAGATTAGAAATTCCGGTCCTTCTTTGTCATTCCCTGTTGGAACTTTGATATCCTTCTGTTCCATTTTCAATTGAAAAGCAGAGTCGTCAATCGAGAGATAACGAGGAATCATAACCCTCGCATCATGTCCAAGAGCCTTTAAAGCCTTGGGCAAGGAGTACATGACCGATCCTAGCCCTCCAACTTTAACAAAGGGGGTGGCCTCGCTGCCGACGAATAGGATTTTTAACATACGCAGGAAACTATACCAAATTATTAGAGATTATACAATCTTTCTTGATAGTCGTGAAGCATACGCGCTGTCGTATATTCTTTTTCTATCAACTCGATTGTCGAACGCATTTTAGCTGCCCATTTATTATCTCCCGCATAGAATTCGGGTAAAATTTCTTGCTCAAGTAGGTCATACAAAATCTCGGCAGTTTCAAGAGTATCTTTATCGCTGGGCAGTGACCATCCCCTCCCTTCCAGAGACACCTCGCCCACCCATCCATCCAAAACACTGCATTGCAAAGCGCCATTCAGTCCCGATTTCATCCCGCTGGTCCCGCAGGCCTCCATGCCCAGTTCCGGAGTATTGAGCCAGATGTCCGCACCTTGGACGAGCTTCATTGCAGTTGTTATAGAATAATCTGGGAGATAAACAATTCTCGGATTTTTTTTCGAAAAATCAATGATACTATCTCTAATGTCTTTATCAGCTTCATCCTTTTCATGCGGTTTACCGGAGATGATGATCTGGAGTGGAGTATTTGGATTTGAAATAAGTGAAGCCAATCTTTCCAAATCAGAAAAAAGGAGACCGGGCCTCTTATATCCAGCGAAGCGCCTTGCCCATACTAGAGTGCAAATGTCGGCAGTAAGGCCTAGTTTTACCTTCAATCCTCTTTTTAAATCCCTCAATTCTTCATCGGAAACCATGACTGGGCGAGAATAAAATTCCTTAGCTTGCCAACGCTTGCGATAAACGCCATTGGTAATTGACAGAAGGGTACTTTCTGGATGCTTCTTCTTTTCGAAAACTGCATGGATTGAACTCACTGCATTCTTTTTTACCGCACAGGAAAGCAGGAATTTTGTCGTTGAAAAAATATTTTCGCTACTTACTCCTTTTGACTTCCCCTTTTCACATATTTCCAAGAAAGATTTTCCACTATACTGCCCTATGAGTTTTTCCAAATCAGAAAAATTAATTTTCAATCCTGCTGCAGAAAGTATCGTGTGTTTTGTGGCAACAATTCTATTCACGTCTTCTGGTCTTTCGACAATTATCGCAACAGCCGTAAAAGCCGTATGTCCCTCATTCAGATGGTAAACTTTTGGGAAAATTCCCAACTCCTTCAGCAAACGTAGTCCTCCAATACCCAGAACCATTTGCTGTTTTATCCTCGTTGAAATTTCCGGGTCATAGAGCTTGGAAGTTATTTCTCCAGCATCCAAGAGAAAAATGTCGGCAGTTTCGGAAAGAGGAGAGTGCCAGACTCTCGCATTGCCGACATTTGGAATTTCCAGAGTGAAATCAAGCAGAGAAAATCCTGCAGGCACTTTATCCCCATACTTCAATCCAATAGCCACAAAAGAAAAATTCTGATCTCTTATCTCCATCAGATAGTCCCCTGCCAGCACGCCCAATCCCCCTGCATACATTTCCGGATTATTTTCTAGAGCGTATTCGGAGCAGAAGAAAGCGACTGGAGGACTGACCCATCTCCTTATTGTCCTTTCTGTTTCCTCCGGACTGCCGACTTTGACAGTTACAAATCCCGCTTCCAGCAATGAGTAGTCATTACCGCCCGGCACGATGGCATCTCCCACAAAAATTGTTTCTTCTTTTTTTATTCCTAATTTTTTCAATAGCAAGCCAAGACCTACGCCTTTATTAAAGCCTTTTGGCAAGATATCTATAGAGGTTGTCCCAGAAATTGTCGCGGAAATGTTTTTAATCTTAGTCTCCAACTCTTCTTTTATTTTTCTCCTTTTTTCGCGGTCCGGATCCCATTTCTCTTTTTCTTCAAGAGGTGCCTGCTGGCCCAGAGCAGAGAAGGCAATCTCTGTATCACGGTCTTCAATATATTCCCCATCATGTCCGGCAGGTATATCGTATAAGCCAGAGGAAATTATTTCCTTGAGAACTTTTACAACTTCTTTTTTAATTTCCCCAGAAAAGATTTTCTTATCTGTCATATTCCACTTCGCCCCTTTTTCATCATATTCAAATCTTTCACTACCTTCCGCTGGTAGGAGAATAATATTGGCATTTGGTTGTATGAACGGCAGGACCTGCTTCTCGAATTGCTTGATGGAACCACCGGAAATTATGACAACTTTGCCAATTTTTGAGAGATCATGCAATAAAGACGCTATGGACTGCGAGACATTTCCTTTACTCACAGCAAGAGTGCCGTCAAGGTCAAAGGCTGCTATTTTATATGGAAACGGCATGATTTGTATCAGTATTTAAAAACTGTACGAGGTCTTTAAAACCGACACATCGAACATCCGGCTTTCCGCAAACTTCTTCCGCTACAGCTTTTAAGGCCTCCCAATAAACCCCGTCATTCCATTTAGAAAAATGATTTGCGATGATAACTGGAGCACGGTTTCCATTATAGTTAATATTGAAATATTCCATATATGCCTGGTAGAGCTCATCGAAATATTTCTGCCAGAGAGGAGAGCCTTTAACAGCTACTTCCTTCGCCTGCGACTGATGCACCCAGAGGCTATAGTCCATAGATATAACAGGCACCCTATTTGTTCCGATATGTACAATCCCCAGTGGTATGAGCCAAGTTCCATGGGCATTTTTGACCGGCCACTGTTTGGGATTTCCTACTCCGCTTGTGTCATATACAAAGTTCGCATCAGCAAGCTCTTTGTACATATTATCATTCACTCCTAGGTTTGGAGCTCGGAAACCCATGATTGTTTTTTCGCCGAAATTAGGAATCTCTATAGCGACTGAAGGATTATTTTTCTGCACGTCAGCCAAAATAGTATTGAAAGAAATAAACTCCTGCTTCCATTGCTCATAGGTCCAATCCTTACCGTTATAGTGGCCGACGGCATGTGATCCTATCTCATGTCCTTCAGCCAAAGCTGTATTGAAACTCCTTACTCTCTTCACTATATCCCGCGAAGCATTGGAGAAGCCGATAGCAGAAGCACCGGCTTGATGACCCGGAGCTGTATAAAAACTTGCGTTTTCATTTGTTAAAAAATATACAGCATTTATAAAATAAGTGAAATGAAGAGGCTTACTTTCCATATTCATTTTTCTAGCAAAGGCCAGCGTCTCATCAAGCATTTCTATAGACTTAGAACCATCAAAAGAAAAGACTACGAATTGCGGGGTATTGGGCGAATAGGATGCTTGAGCAGGAGGATTACTCTGTCCAATATTTGTCAAAACGTTTGCAAGGGCTGCTGTCAGAACGTTCCCATCATCAGCTCCTTCGGTCTCCACTTCTCCAGTCTCCGCTCCGCGCGCTATTACACTGCCTCTATGGTAATGTGAGTAAGAAATAAAGCCCAAGAACAGCAAAATAATGAGAAGTTTGTAAATATCTTTCATGTGGCTATAATAACATGACATGAGTAACAAGAAAAAGGAATTCGCGACAAATGTGAATTGTGAATGTTTCTATATACTTGACAGATTGTAAAAAGTGGGTGACTACTGGGAGTTGAACCCAGACAAAGAGCTCCACAAGCTCGTGTGCTACCGCTACACCATAGCCACCATATCAATAAATCTCAATTCGTATTGAAATTCATGGTGCCCAGGAGAGGACTCGAACCTCCACACCTTACGGCGTACCCACCTCAAGGGTATGCGGCTACCAATTACGCCACCTGGGCATACAAGTATTATACTACGCCTTCACCTCTTCCCTCTTCTCTTCCGCAACGGCAGGAGCCGCGATCTTTGTATCGGTATTCATTCCAGGCTCAAGGGCAAGCATTCGGCGCATGCCTCGGCGGATTTCTTTTGCCGCTTTTTCTCGGACGAAATAGAGCTTGGCTCGGCGGACCTTGGATCGGCGCAATACTTCTATCTTGTCGATAATAGGAGAATACAGAGGGAAAATCTTCTCAACCCCCACACCGTCCATGACCTTCCTAACGGTGAAAGTTGCACCAGCTTCGCTACCGTGCTTGCGGGCAAGCACAAGACCTTCGAATGCCTGCAGTCTCGTTTTATCCTTTTCTTTGACCTTCTGCCAGACGCGCACGGTGTCACCAGAACGCAGGTTCATAGCCTTTCGATCCTCAACATTTACCGCAGAAATGACGTTTTTATTGGTAGACATATGTAATATTTAGTAGGACAAATCTAACATATGCCCTCTTTTTTAGCAAATTCAGCCATACCTAGTTCTTCTACAGCGTTCTGGAAATCCTTTGGCAACGGTGCTTTCACTGTGACCTTCTTTCCAGAGCAGTTTGTAAACAAAATAGAGGAGGAGTGCAATGCCGTCCTCGTCATACCCAAGATACTTGCCTTCTCCGGAGAATACAAGTCATCGCAGGCTATGGGGTGCTGGATAGCCTTGAAATGCACTCGTATCTGGTGCGTACGTCCGGTCTTGGGTTCTGCTATCACTAGTGAGTACCTTTCTCCGCTGTCCGTATTTACAGGTCTGCCGGAAGCGATGAGCGTCCACCAAGTCTCCGCCGGTCTCATCTCCCCTCTCGCCCCTCGTGAAGCTGACCATTTGCGGAAGTCACTGGGACTCCTGCCTATCGGCCTGTTTATGATTCCATATTTATCTTTCATGTCACCGTGCACAATAGCAACGTATTTCTTTTCGATGGTCTGATTTTGAAACTGCTCTTTGAGGCAGGCATGTCCTGCTTTTGTCTTTGCAATGAGGATGACGCCGGAAGTCCCTCTGTCCAAGCGGTGGACGATACCAGGACGCTCTATTGTTCCATCTTTCGTCGTCTCGATGGATTCCCCGACATTTTTTGTTTTCGGATAATTTTTAATAACCCAATCAGTGAGGGCTGGCTCCTCTGTTTTACCATCAGGATGCACGACAAGACCGGCTGGCTTGTCGACAGCGAGGATGTCCTTGTCTTCGTAGAGGAT
>CALQZK010000030.1 GCA_943349555.1 Candidatus Nomurabacteria bacterium | reverse complement strand
TAGTTGGCAATGACGCTTCCCAGACAAGTATACATTTTTTTGTGAATGAGATTACTAAGGCTTACTCAGAAGGTAAGGTGGAAGGAAAAGTGCAGGCATAGTATAATATGGCGTATGGTCATTAGTACAGAACAAATCAAGGATCTTCGTGATCAGACAGGCGTCTCCGTTATGCAATGCAAAAAGGCATTGGAAGAAGCGGGAGGTGATGCGGCAAAGGCTCTAGTTATTCTCCGCAAGAAGAGCGGGGAGATTGCGGCAAAGAGAGGCGATAGGACTTTCGGCGCTGGTACAGTCCAGGCCTATGTGCATTCCACTGGTAATGTGGCATCGGTCGTGGTGCTGATGTGCGAGACAGACTTCGTCTCTGGAAATGAGGAGTTCAAAACTCTTGCTAGAGATATTGCCATGCATGTCACAGCTCTGAATCCAAAGTTCTTGAAGAAAGATGATATAAAAGAAGAAGACAAGTCTGCGGCTAGGGAAGTCTTTATGAAGGAGATCAGCGATCAGTTACAGAATAAGCCTAAGGACATGCAGGACAAGATACTAGAGGGAAAACTTGCCACATATTTCGGAGAAATGGTCCTACTCGACCAGCCATTTATCAAGAATCCAGAAATGACCATCCAAGCCCTCATCGACAATGCTGTCCAGAAGTTCGGAGAGAAGATCGCTATCTCCAAGTTCAGCCGCTTCAGCGCTATCGAACGCTAAACAAATACGACGATAAACTTAATACCATGAATAACATAGCCATAATTTCTTTCTTTACGTCTTTTGCGGGAATTATCGGAATGATAATCTGGAAAAAGATGCCGACTCCTGCCAAGACCGACCAGGCTATACATTCTGCTTATCGCCAGATGTCTAGGTTCATTTCCTATTTCAACAGGCATAGTGCTCTTGCACTCGTACAATGGGTCGTCTATCATATGCTTTCCTGGATCCGATCTGTTTATATCGCCATCCGCACGAAGGCCCATGCCCACCCGCCTTCCAAGAAGGTCTTGGATATGGTCAGGGGCAAGGTGATGATAGATAGGAATAGCGGAGCATCGTTTTATTTGAAGAAGATTGGGGAGGGAGAGGTTGTGAAGTAAATAAGTTTATTGCCGGGGTAGCTCAATGGCAGAGCAACGCTTTTGTAAAGCGAAGGCTGGAGGTTCGACTCCTCTCCTCGGCTCCATGTTATAATTACAATACTCCAGAAAATAAAATAACAAAATGTATTGGATGTAATAAGGTACTGGTGACAAGGCATCAGGTCAAGTATTGTTCTCAAAAATGCCAGGCAATTAGAAAGCATAAAGAGTGCGTTAAGAATTGGAAGGATGGTGTGCAGAATGGATCATGCGGAATAAAAACTAGAATTATCTCATCCTTTCTAAGACGCTATTTATTTGAAAAATATAATAATAAATGTTCTCAGTGTGGTTGGAAGGAAAGGCATACAATTACAGGAAATGTACCATTAGAAATTGACCACATTGATGGAAATTCAGAAAATAATAATGAAGAAAATTTAAGACTCCTTTGCCCAAATTGTCATTCTCTAACTCCGTATTTTAGGAATTTAAATAAAGGGAAGGGGAGGAGGTGGAGGGTGGGGAAGATACGGACATAACTTCAACCCAGACAATTCGGTCTGGGTTTTGCTATTTACTTTTCCCCCATTTTTGACTACACTTACCAGCATGAAAAACTACGCAATCCCCAGAGATGAAGAAAAGTCACTCCTGACAGAACTCCATAAGAGAGAGGATATAGAAGCCCAAAGGATAAAGAAATACCTTGCCATGGCAGATCTTTCCAGAACGCCAGGCAGTCCTCTTAATGAAATAATGAAAAGGGTAACGAGCCTACCTTTGCTTAAGGATTTTGACCATATCGACATACCGGAAGTCATACCAACAAATATTCTCTTCGACCTTTTTAACTTCGCTGCTGACCATCCAGCTAGGAGCAAGTCCGACACATACTACATTGATTCAAAAAATGTTTTGAGAACTCATGACACAGTCATGTGGTATTACTACTTGAATCTTCCAGATATAAAAAAGAAAATTGCAGAGAAGGAATCTTTCGGAGTTATGTGCTATGGAAAAGTCTATAGAAAAGACGAGATTGACCGACATCATATGAACATCTTCCATCAGATGGGTGGACTTTATCTTGTGCCAAATTCAGAAAAAAACTTGGTCTTGGATGATCTTAAAAATGTATTGTCGGAAATCGTGCAGAGCGTTTTCGGAAAGGATATAAAGTTCAGATTCAATCCTGACACTTTCCCTTACACTGACCCTTCCCTGGAGGTTGAAGTGGAAATAAATGGCCAGTGGATAGAGATTCTCGGAGGAGGCATGCCGCGCCCTATAGTGCTTAAAGACTTCGGTGTGGAAGGTTACAATGGTTGGGCTTTCGGCTTTGGTCTTGAGCGTCTAGCTATTATCAGCATGCAATTGCCAGATATTCGTCTGCTATGGTCGGAGGATACTAGAGTTGTGAAGCAGTTGAAATTAGGCAATAAGTTCGTAGAAGTCAGCAAATATCCTCCTGTCGTCCGCGACATCTCTTTTATCGTAAAAAATACTTTCGTGCCGAATGATTATTTCGATCTTGTCCGCGAAACAGCGCCAGATCTTGTGGAAGAGGTTGAACTGCTTGATAAATATGAGAATGTTGAAAAATTCGGAAGAGACAAGGTTAGTTATGCATATCGCATTACATATAGATCGCTGGACAGAACTCTGACAAGCGAGGAGGTGGATACTATGCATAAGAAGATAGAGAATGCGACGGTGAAGAATTTCGGTGCAAATATTCGATAAATTTGCTATAATATACTCACTAAATTCACATGGCAAAAGACAAAAACACAGATAGCTATGGTGCAGATTCCATACAGGTCCTAGAGGGACTTGAACCTGTTCGCAAGCGTCCTGGTATGTATATCGGTACTACTGGGCCGGATGGACTGAACCAGCTGGTCAGGGAAATTTTCGACAACTCTCGCGACGAAGCCATGGGGGGCTTCGCAGATGATATTGAAGTGGCATTCCTACCTAATAACAGAGTGAGAGTTGTGGATAACGGAAGAGGTATACCTGTGGATATCCACAAACAAACGAAAGTTTCAGCTCTAGAAACCATCATGACCGTTCTGCATGCCGGAGGAAAATTCGGAGGAGAGAATACTGGCTACAAAGTTTCTGGAGGTCTTCATGGAGTTGGCGCCTCGGTCGTCAACGCCCTTTCTATTTACACTCAAGTTCTTGTTCATAAGGATGGAGGAATTTACAAGCAGGAATATTCGCAGGGCAAGACAAAGGCGCAGGTTAAGAAAATCGGCTCAACGAAATTCCACGGCACCATCGTAACCTTTGAGCCAGACGCTATCATATTCAAGGAAGGCGTGATTTTCGACTACAATTGGGCAGTTAACCACCTTCGCCAGCAGGCATACCTTGTGCGCGGGCTTCGTATTACAGTCATAGATGCCAGAGATGCAAAAGAAGGAATATTTAAAAATGGAATTGATGAAGATATTATTTATTTAAAAAATTTAGGATTAGAAGTGCCTTCCCACACTTTCTATTTCGAAGGCGGTTTGGCATCTCTGGTTAAATTTAACAATCAGATCCTGAAACCTATTCACAAAAACATTTTCTATATTGAAAAGAAAGTAGAGGGAGTGGAATCGGTGGAAGTGGCTCTGCAGTATGCTGATGACATTTCTTCACGTATCTTGGCTTTCGCCAACAATATTTACAATCCAGAAGGCGGAACTCACATCACCGGCTTCAAGACTGCACTTACCCGCATTCTTAATGCATATTCTAAAAAGAATAATCTGACAAAAGATGGAGAAGACAACTTCACCGGAGATGATGTTCTGGAAGGTTTGACCGCTGTAGTTTCGGTGAAGCTCCAAGAAATACAGTTTGAAGGACAGACGAAAGCCAAGCTCGGTTCGGTAGAAGCGCAGGGAGCAGTTGCTACGGTTTTTGGAGAAGCATTTACATTCTTCATGGAGGAGAATCCAGATGATGCACGAGCTATTATAACGAAAGTTGTCCTAGCGATGAAAGCTCGCAAGGCGGCAAAGGCAGCGAAAGATAGCGTCTTGAGAAAAGGTGCATTGGAGGGAATGACACTTCCGGGAAAGCTCGCCGACTGCCAGAGTAATGTAGCTAGTGAATCAGAAATTTTTATTGTAGAGGGAGATTCTGCAGGTGGAACGGCAAAGACTGGACGCGACAGAAGGACGCAGGCCATCTTGCCACTTCGCGGAAAAATTCTGAATATTGAAAGAGCGCGCCTGGACCGCATGCTCGGCTCGGAGCAGATTAAGAATCTTGTCTTGGCATTTGGCACGGCGATAGGGGACACATTCGACATTTCCAAACTCCGCTATCACAAAATTATCCTTGCAACAGATGCCGATGTGGATGGTGCACACATCCGCACACTCATTCTCACTTTGCTTTATCGCTACTTCAAGCCAATCATAGAAGGAGGATATCTCTACATTGCTCAGCCACCGCTCTACAAAGTTAAGAGGGGAAAGGAAATTATGTATTTCTATACTGAAGAAGAGAAAACAAAGGCACTAGGAAAAGAGATTGATGAGATGCAGGAGATCGAAGAAATTAAAGAAGAAATAATAACAGATTTAGAAATAGAGGCAGAAAATACCAAGAAACCAAAGATTTCCATCCAGCGTTACAAGGGTCTCGGAGAGATGAACGCAGACGAACTATGGGAAACCACTATGGATCCGGAGAAACGCATACTAAAGCAGGTAAATGTCGAGGATGCACAGGAGGCTGACAAGGTTTTCGATATGCTTATGGGTACGGATGTGCCTTCCCGCAAGATGTTCATACAGTCCAATGCCAAGAAGGCTACTATTGACATTTAGACCAAGACAGTATACAATATTGCCATATGATAAAAAATGGCGCAAAAATAGGGTTTTTACTAGCTATGGTAATAGTGGCTTGTATAGCCTTTGCACCGGCGAAAGCCCATGCAATTGACTTTAATCCTTTTAACCCACTGGATCCTTTCTGTCTGTTTACTAACTGTGATAAGAAGCCAGAGGTAGTCAATAACACCAATAGTAATAACGTTACAACCAACAGCAACAATACGAATAGTAATATTAACAGTGGTACTATAACTACGGCTCCAGCATCAACTGGTGCAACAACAATTTCTGCTTCTCCGCAGGGAGCAATTTATTCTACGGGTACAAATCCCGCTCCAACTATTGTGAATAACAATAATAGCTCTGCTACAATTTCTAATCCCAATCCCGTCGTAGTTCAACAGCAAACTCCACTTTACTACAACCAGGTCTACGCCCAGCCAATATATACACAGCCTGTTTATACTCAGCCTACCTACTACGACTACAACCGTTACTTTTCTCCAACATACGTCAATCCTAATAGTTATAACACTGTCTATTATTCTCCTCTTACTGTCTCATGTAGTGCAAATACAACTTTTGCCCCAACAGGTACAACTGTAACTTGGACGGCATATCCTAGTGGAGCTAGCGGATCATATTCGTATAGTTGGTCAGGTACCGACGGTATGTACGGGTCATATAGCTCACTTTCAACTTACTACAATACCCCAGGCGTAAAATACGCTTATGTTACAGTCTACTCTAACGGGCAACAGACTAACGTACAGTGTTCCAACTCTGTAACAGTAGGATCACCAACGGTCTATAGCTATGGAAACACACAGTATGTCAATTCTCAAATTGCATACAATCCTAATCTTATGAAGATCGCTTGTTTCTCTGACAAGACAACAGCGGGCATCGGTGAACCTGTTACTTGGAATGCAGAAGTAACTGGATCTACGGGCAACTACACATATACTTGGTCAGGAACAGAAAACATTTTCAGCTTCCAGCCATCCGCAATCGCTATGTATCAGAAAGCCGGCTC
>CALQZK010000029.1 GCA_943349555.1 Candidatus Nomurabacteria bacterium | reverse complement strand
AAGCCTGCCTTACGCAGTCGTCTCATTGCCGGCTTTTTCAGGCTGGATAGTGGCTGGATTTTACTCTTTTTATTTAGCGCTGTTCTGGAAATTACCTTCTACTGTTTCCCAATTTATATTCGCGAAGAAGTCCTCGATGTAATTCTTTTTACCTGAAGGCTGATAGTCCGCGACATAGGAGTGTTCCCACATATCCAAGCCTAGGATCAAAGCGCAGTCCTGCAATTGTCCTAGATGTTGTTCATCGATCCAAGCATTAATAAGCACCTTGTCTCTGCGATCATAATAAAGCATTGCCCATCCCACGCCTCTCGTAAGAGCAAGAGATTTAAATACCTGAAGCCATGCATCAAAGGATTCAAAATCCTCTTCTATTTGCTTCTTGAGAGATCCAGCTTGCAATGCTTTAGTACCTCCTTCCAGGCTGGAAAAATATATTTCATGATTTCGAACGCCATTATATTCGAAGCCTAATCGCCGAATGTCCTGCTTACCCTCTAGAGTTTCATTGAGATTTTTCACATACCCCGCGTAAAGCTTGAGATGCTCCTCAATTGTTTTCTTTGAAATTCCTTTTAGATCCGGAATGTTAAATTTTTTTTCCTCAAATTTTTTCATATCTGTTTATTATGATAGATTATGGCAATGAAAGCAATGCTTCGCCATTATAAATTAATATTGATAATAATCTCGTTCGGCGTTGTAGCTCTTGGGGGATATATCTATTACTGGGAATTCCGAAAGCCTGTTCTTGAAGTCTATTTCTTCCATCTCGATCGTGGTAGATCAATATTCCTTCGCACTCCAGAAAATAGGTCAATTCTCATAGATGGAGGTCAAAATAGCCAGGTTTTAAGGGAGATTACAGGTGTTATGCCGTTCTATATCAGACGCATCGATACTATCATCCTTACAAATTCAGCACCGAAGAATGTCGGAGGTCTGGCTGATGTGATAAAAAGATATGAGATAGGGGAAGTCATAGCACCAGTGATGATGGGGACGAGTACGGCTCTACATGCTTTTGAAAATTCTCTGAAAGAAAAGAATCTAGATAAGAAAACGAAAAAAGTCGGCAAAGGCGATACATTTACAATTGATGGGATAAAATTTAAGGTTCTGTTTCCAGATCCATTATTTAAATTCAATAAGACAAGTATGCCCGAACTAGTTTTGGAAATAGAATATGGGCAGTCGAAAATACTTCTTCTTGGTGATGTTTCAAAAACTATTCAAAAATCTTTCTTGGGTGAAGTGGGAAAGGTAAATATTGTGGAATATGCTCATGCAGGCAGTGATTCTAGGACATCAAAGGAGTTATTGGATAAAATAAATTCAGATATAATTATAAATAGTAAGACACTAATCGAGACACGTAGAATTAAATTATCCCTGCTTTCTTTAGAGTAGCAAAAGCCCCTCGCTTCTGGATAGTCTTGAGAGAACGCGTAGAAATGACAAGATTGAAAGTCTTTTTTAGTTCAGGAACATAAATTTTCTTCTTCTGGAGATTGGGATACTTGCGGACCATTCCGGTAGGGTTAAACTGTGTGGCGCGGGTAGCGTTAGAATAGCCTCCAGCGACCATTGATCCTCTTTTTGATATTGCGCAGATTCTTGCCATGTATTTTTTCTTAGTGTTGATCATGCTATCATAATAGGGAATTTATGCAATAGCGATATGGCAGAACTGACATTCATTATTTCCATAGCCATCCTTATTATGTCAGTTATTCTGCATGAGCTTTCCCATGGCTATGTGGCTGAACTTATGGGCGATCCGACGCCAAGGCTACAGGGAAGACTGACTATTAACCCTATAAAGCACCTGGATTTCTTCGGCTCTTTCATCGTGCCCCTCATTACTTCCATTGTTGGCTTCACCTTCGGCTGGGCAAAACCTATAGAATGGAATCCATACAATGTTAAAAATCGTCGACTTGGGGAATTCCTCATATCTATTGCTGGACCAGCTTCGAATATTCTCATCGCTCTAGTTTTTGGCATGGCAATACGCTTCGGGGCTGAATCTTTACCTCAATCTTTTCTGGTTATCTCTGCATATATAGTCGCCATCAATATCACCCTAGCGGTCTTTAACCTCATCCCGATTCCGCCTCTGGACGGCTCCAAAATTCTTTTCTCCTTTCTACCTCCTCATCTTGCTCATGTCAGAGCGAATTATGAAAGATATTCCATTTTCTTAATCCTCCTTTTTATTTTTGTGTTGTGGAGGTTCATCGAGCCTGTAGTTCCCTTTATTTTCAGGGTGATTACTGGGGTGGGGTTGTAATTGCACTTTTCTTTTATTCCATTGCATTTTTTTAATATATATAGTAAAGTAGCCGAACAATGCCTACGATAAATCAGCTAATACGCCAGGGACGAGACCGCTTCACCAGAAAGTCCAAGTCTATTGCCTTGACGAAAAGCTTCAATACGATCAAGAATCGTCCTAACTTTTTCCCATCTCCTTTCAAGAGAGGTGTTTGTATAAAGGTCACGACAAAGACTCCTAAGAAGCCTAACTCCGCTATCCGCAAGATCGCCCGAGTTCGCCTTACAAACGGCATGGAAGTCACAGCCTATATACCTGGAGAAGGACATAACCTACAGGAACACTCAGTTGTTCTCTTAAGAGGAGGACGTGTCAAGGACGTTGGTCTTCGATATACAGTGGTAAGAGGAGTTCTAGACGCAGGAGGAGTAGACAAGCGCCGAAAGGGTCGAAGTCAGTACGGAAATAAGAAGCCAAAGGCTGCGAAATAATAAATTAAAATAAAATGAGACGAAGAATAAAAAATAAGCACCCAGTCAAGCCAGAGCCAATATTTGAATCCCTAAAGCTTTCAAAGCTCATTAACTATGTCATGGATTCTGGCAAAAAGACTGCTGCCAGGAAGATTGTCTATGATTGTTTGGAATCCTTGAAGGAAAAGGGCAAAACAGAGGCTCCTCTGGAAATTTTCGAAGCGGCTTTGAAGAATACAGCACCAGCTATGGAAGTCCGCTCAAGACGAGTCGGAGGGGCAAACTATCAGGTTCCCCGCGAAGTTCGTCCAGAAAGGCAACAAGCTTTATCTATGAAATGGATCGTAGAAGCAGCTCGATCAAAGAAAGGAAAGCCTATGGCAGAAAAGCTGGCTGATGAGATCATGGCTGCATCAAAGAATGAAGGTGAGGCAGTCAAGAAACGCGAGAATACTCACAAGATGGCAGAGGCAAACAAGGCCTTCGCGCACTTCGCGTGGTAAGATTAGGGAAATAAGAATTATTAAATAATTTTAAATTTATGAAACAATTAGATCCAAAGGCAGTCTGGTTATTTTTCATTAGTTCTGTTCTGCGATCCATAATTCCTATCGTCTTCCTAAGCTTTTGGTTGGTTGCGTTTCTTGGAGGAATATTTGCTACAAATCCTGCTACTGCCACATTCTCATTTGGTTTTCTCAACTGGCTATGGGTTATTATTCCACTCTATCTCATATTATCTTTCGTCTGGGCTAAGCTTACTTATCACTTCTATCGCTATGAATTGATTGAGAGTGGTTTTAGAAAAGAGTCGGGAGTGATCTATAAAAAATATGTTACCATACCTTATGATCGCATTCAGAATGTCGATATTCATCGCGGTATATTGGCAAGATTACTAGGACTTTCTGACTTGAATATCCAGACTGCCGGAGCAAGCGCTTCATTTAACCGATATGGAATGGGTGGTGCTGGTGCCGAAGGAAGATTACCTGCTACATCTAAGGACGTTGCTGAAAAGTTGCGTGATGAGTTGATTCAGAGAGCAAGGCAATCAAAGAATCAGGGATTGTAGTATCTTTCCCCACATTATCCACCAGCAATCACCTTTTTGGATTTCTGCTTTTTTTACTATGACGCTATCATTGCGGAATGAAAAAGGAAATTCAGCCTGAAACTAGTTTAATAATGCCGGTGACACCGGAGTTTGTGGAGCGACGAATATACTTTATTCGTGGTCTTAAAGTTATGCTTGATTCCGATTTGTCTGAACTGTATCAAGTTCAAAACAAACGTTTGAATGAGCAAGTAAAGCGCAATATAAGACGATTTCCCAATGATTTTATGTTTCAGTTGACAAAAAATGAGACTTTAAACTTGAAGTCGCAAATTGCGACTTCAAGTTGGGGAGGAAGACGTAAGCTTTCCTATGCCTTCACCGAACTTGGTGTAGCAATGCTTTCTTCTGTACTCAACAGTAACCACGCAGTCCAGATGAACATCTATATTATGCGTGCTTTTGTAAAATTGCGGGAAATAATGGCTTCAGACATTGAGGTTAATAAGAAAATTAAAGAGCTAGAGAAAGGGCATAAGGAAAACAAAGACCACATCATTGCTGTTGCCTCCACACTCAAAAGATTAATGAATGAAGGGGCTAGGCAAAGAGACGCCATAGGCTTTGTTGTAAATAACGACTAATTTTGCTTTTTCCCGTCTTTTGCGTTAAGCTACATCTTACTTCTTATTAATTCAATTTATCAATTTTGTCATCTATGAACCGCGACTATCCCCTAGAAAAAGTACGTAACTTCGGCATTATTGCTCACATTGACGCCGGCAAGACCACCACATCGGAAAGAATCCTTTACTATACAGGAGAAATCCACAAGATCGGCGAGGTTCATGACGGGGAAACTACAACAGACTGGATGGAGCAGGAGAGGGAAAGAGGTATTACTATAACTGCTGCTGCTATTACCTGCTTTTGGAATCCTACCTATGTGCGAGACTTGAAAGGTCCAGACGGCAAGCCAGATGTTTCTAAAAAACATCGTTTTAATATCATAGACACTCCAGGACACATAGACTTTACCGTCGAGGTAAAGAGATCTCTTCGTGTTCTCGATGGTGCCGTAGTCGTCTTTGACGGAGTTGCCGGAGTAGAGCCACAGTCAGAGACTAACTGGCGATATGCCGATGAAAGCAATGTGCCTCGCCTATGCTTCATCAATAAAATGGACCGAATGGGTGCGTCTTTCGAAAGATCATACGCTTCCATACTCGAACGTTTAAATAAGAATGCCGTGCGCTTCCAGCTTCCTGTTGGACTTGAAGGGGAACATGAAGGAGTTGTTGACCTTATAAAAATGAAGGCTTATTTCTTTGACGGAGAAAAAGGAATCAATGTCATAGAAAAAGAAATTCCGGAGAATCTAGTTGCGGATGCGAAGAAGTACCGTGCCGAGCTAGTAGAGAAAGTTGTGGAATATGATGATGCAACCATGCAGGCTTACCTCGAAGGCAAGGAAATTTCCATTGAAGATCTGAAAAAAGTCATACGCAAGGCTGTTATTGCCAACAAAATTTTTCCCGTCTTCACCGGTTCTGCTCTGAAAAATGTAGGAGTCCAGCTTGTTCTAGACGCCGTCGTAGACTATCTGCCTTCTCCTCTTGACCTTCCTCCTGTAAAGGGTATTGATCCTAACACAGGCGAAGAAGTTTTCCGCAAACCCGATGACAGCGAACCATTTTCCGCTCTCGCTTTCAAATTGCAGAACGATCCTTTTGTCGGTCAGCTGACATTCTTCCGAGTATATTCTGGAACCATAGAAGCCGGCTCATACATTTACAATTCCTCCACAGGAAAGAGGGAACGCCTAGGTCGCATCGTCCGCCTACAAGCGAATGACAGAGAAGAGGTTAAGAAAGTCTATTCTGGAGAAATCGCTGCGGCCGTAGGTTTGAAAGATGCTCTGACATCACATACTTTCTGTGATGAGGAAAAGCCAATCATTCTTGAGGTCATCAAATTCCTAGACCCCGTCGTTTCCCTCCGTATCGAGCCTAAGACAAAGGCAGACCAAGAAAAAATGGGAATGGCACTCAAGAAGCTGGCAAATGAAGATCCAACATTTAAAATTTCTTCAAACTCCGAAACTGGAGAGACTCTGATAGCCGGCATGGGAGAATTGCATTTGGAAATCATGGTTGACCGTATGAAAAGGGAATTCGGCGTGGAAGCCAATGTTGGAAAACCACAGGTGGCATACCGTGAGACAATACGCTCTGAAGCAGAGGCAGAACATAAATACATCAAGCAGTCCGGAGGAAAAGGACAATACGGACACGTCAAGATCACCATCAAGCCTCTTGAACCATTGGTGCCTGGCAAGAAGATTCCGAAGAACGTCAGCCGCTACGATGACTTCGAATTCATTAACTCCATCAAAGGAGGAGTCATTCCGCAGGAATTCATCCCAGCTGTCGAAAAAGGAGTCCATGAAGCCATGGATCGTGGTATTCTAGCAGGTTTCCGAGTGGTTAATGTCTCCTGCGAACTGACTTTCGGTAGCTATCA
>CALQZK010000028.1 GCA_943349555.1 Candidatus Nomurabacteria bacterium | reverse complement strand
TCCATATGATTTACTGGAATGATAGGCACCCCCAGCTTTTCTCCCAATTCTTTTGCAAAGACTATGCCGGTCCATAGGGCTGGTTCCAGGCCTGGTCCTTGGGTCACTGCTATGTAGTCTATTTCGTTGTCTTGTATTGTCGAATTTGCTAGGATTTGTTCAAATAATATTGGCAGGTTTTTTATATGCTCTCTCTTGGCAAGCATGGGAAAGACTCCGCCGTATTCTTTATGCAACTCTATTTGCGAATGGATTATATTAGAAATAATTCTATATTCAAAATCTTCACCATCTTGGCGAGTCTCCAGAATACATAGGGCTGTTTCATCACAACTTGTCTCAATACCAAGAACTATCATATCTTACCCTTCTGCTTCAGTAGGACATTGATCTTTTCTACAACTTCCTTGAGGGTAAAGTTTACTTTCACGAGGAAATCATCGGCACCGGATTTTTTCGCTTCTTCTACCTCATGATCCTGTCCAAGGTTAGAAAAGATGATGATTATAATATCCTTATATTTTTCCTGGCTTCTGATAGTCTTCAAGACCTCAATTCCATTCATCTCTGGCATGAGGATGTCCATGAGTATAAGATCGGGAATATTTTCTTCTAAGACTTTGAGCACCTGCTTGCCATCAGTGGCATTTGATATTGCATACCCATCTTTTCCCAGTCTTTGTGCGACGAGAGAAGAGAGGAATTGATCATCTTCAGCAAGGAGAATCTTAATCTTTTTCCCGCCGATGGGAGAAGTGGAATTGACCGTACCTTTTTCCTTATATTCCTGATTCAGATATTTTCTAACTTTTTCTATGACTTCATCTGGGCTGAATTGCGCCTTTATAATGTAGTCTCGGACCCCAAGTCTAACTATCCTCTCTATCTCACTCTGTTGGCCTGAATTGGAAATCACGACAACTGGTATATTTTTTAACGCATCAATGTTTTGCATTTCTTCGAGGACTTCGATACCGTTCTTCTTGGGCATGATGAGATCCAGTAGGACAAGGTCAGGCTTCAATTCCGTCATTTTTTGCATTCCCAACTCACCGTCATGAGCTAGAAAGACTTGGTATCCTTCCGAGGAAAGCTTGTTTAGGATAATTTCACCAAGAATCTGCTCATCCTCTATTATTAAAATTTTCTTTGTTTTATTTATTTCATTATTCATATTAAGTAGTATATCAATTTCCAAGATTTTTTACAGTACTTTTCCTTCTTGAGCGCAAGGGATGGTAAAGTAGAATGTTGTGCCTTCACCCTCTTTACTTTCAAACCCTATTTCCCCCTTATGCTTTTCTATAATGCTTTTCGCCACGAATAGGCCCAACCCGGAGCCGTCAGTCCTAGCTTTGAGGGCATTGTCCGCGCGGTAGAATTTACTGAATATTCCGATTTTTTGTTTCTCTGGTATACCGATTCCATCATCTTTCACAAAAACTTTTATATGGTTATCCTCCAATTTTGCCGACACCGTAATGGAGCCGTTGTCTCTGGTATAGAAGACGGCATTCTCGATCAAGTTCTGGAGCACCGTCCTTATTTTGTCCGGATCCATATTTACATAAGGAAGTCTGGAGGCAGGCTCGCTGAAGCTAAGATTGATATTTCTCGTTTTCGCTTGGCCGATGAAATCTTCTAGGCAACTGTCTATCAGATCCTCAATGTGTATAAAGGAAAAGCTGTATGACATTTTTCCGGATTCTATACGGGTAACTATAAGCATTTCGTTTATGAGCCTTATGATTCTTTCATTGCTCTCATAACCTTTCATAAGCAGGCTTCTCTGTTCCGATGTTAGGTTTTTTACACCTTCATCTATTAAGAGAGACAATGTCCACTTGATGGCTGACAGGGGAGTGCGAAGCTGGTGCGCAGCCACGGAAATGAATTCTGTCTTGACCTTGTCAAGCTCGGTTAGCCTGTCGTTGGCGACTGTCAGCTCCTGCGTTCTCTCTATAATCTTCTGCTCGACGCTTCTTTTCTCCACTTCGAGTTCTTGGAGCAATTTTAATATTTTTCCATTCAATTCGGAAAATTCTTTCGAACTGACACTGAAGGAATGCTCGAGCAGGTTCCTGTCCGTGTCATTATTTTCATAAGTCGTACTGACAGTCTTTAGAAAATTTTCCAATTCAGGAGAAATGGCCTGCCCGTCTTTGGAAAATTTCTTATACTGCCGTTCTAGGAGGTGATGCATAACAGCTATTACTCTTCGCGGAATGTGGTGATGGTCATGGTCTGATTATGTAGTTGGCACTGGCGTTCCGTCGGAGCTGTGGGGCATATCTCACCATAAGAATAGAAGCCGATCAAAGCAGGCTGTTCGCCTACTTTTTCCCTTACCGCCTCAATTTCTTCTTCCACTCTGTCCTTCAGCACCAGTTTTCTGCCGATACAGCTGACGAGTATTGCCAATTCGATTTTTCTCTCTCCTAGGCTCTCCAAGCTCATATTGGCAGCGCCGGAAGCTCCGTCAATAATACGGTCGAAGTTCGCCTTCATGAATCGTACTACCACGCCTTCCGGCATATCTCCTGCAAATGTCATGGATTGTTCCTTTTCATCAACAGCCAGAATAGTGCGGACAACTTCCACATCTGGACCGGCATCAGTCTTGATATTTAGGTTCAAAGGGAAGAGTAGTCCGCTCGCTGGTAGATCCTTGGCCAATTCCCCCAAATATTCTTTGTACAATGCCAATGCAGGTTCACCATCGAGCTCATACAGAATATTGCCTTTTGCTTTTGTAATTGTTCTAGAAATGCCAAATGAATCCCAGCCCCCAAGCGAGCCGTATCCAATCTTTATACTTGGTCCATAGAAGCCGATACAGACTAGCTTTTTCGTCTCTGCTGGTGCATCTAAACCAACTAGAGTTTCCTTGAAGCGGGCTCCATCTCCAGCCAGACCGCCGGTCACAGACACATCCTTTGGCAATTCTGAGAGCAGACCTTTGACTAGAGGAGTTCCATTTACAAGAAGCCCATCGGAGAAGATCATGACATGCACCAAACTTTCTTTCGGCAAACTTTTAGCAAGTTTTTTCCCTACTTCTTCGCTTTGATCCGCACTGGTGATGTTGGATTCTGCGAACTGCAAGGTTGTCTTTTCAAATTTAATGGCGCAGACCACAAGCGTATCATCCGAGACCTCTGTCTGGATTATTTCTCCTGCAGTCGATGCGCTCACGATGTGCGACTTGGGATACCAAGAGCGGATTTCATCGAAGAGCTTCCTATCCTTGAGAGCTTCGTTGCCTCCGAAGACCAGTACTAGTTCTGGAACTTCTGTGAAGTTTACAAATCTTTCTTGAGAGGAGAATGTTTTCCACCCATTACCCGCAGACCACTTTTTTTGTTCTATTTTCATGTGAAAAATTATTATGCAAATATTATTACATAACTAGTATACAAGGTATGGTTTTTTTACTCAAGGGACTCAAATAGAGAATTGTATTTGTGGGCGGTATAGGGCTCGAACCTATCACCTCGTCGACGTCAACGACGCGCTCTAGCCAAATGAGCTAACCGCCCTTAAAAAGCACTATATCAAATTTTTTCACTGGCGGAAAGGGAGGGATTTGAACCCTCGAGGCCCTTACGAGCCTGCCGCTTTTCGAAAGCGGTGCACTAGACCACTATGCGACCTTTCCCTAACATCACCATACCATCTTTTTGCCATTTTCTCAAAAAATTATTTACTCAGACTTTTTATGATTCCATGTATCATTCCTTTGACTTTATTAAATTGTATACGACTACTGACCTTTATGGCCACTGTACCATGGGGAAGTATATTAAACGGTCTTTTTCCTTGGCTGGCTCTGCTCACTTGATTTATTATGAAAAATCTATCTTCAGGTAAGTTTGTTGTTGAAGCCCAAAATTTTCGCGCTTTATCTATGGGTATTGATGAATAAAGATGAATGCCCGCCCGGATTCTCTCTTCAGACACTCTCAATATCTTTCTAAGAAATTTCATATATACTGATACCATAGCAGGATCAGAATTACTAAAATCAAGAGGTGTACTCGTCATTCTTTCTGACTTAGATCCTTCACCCCAGTAGAGTGCGGCCCCGATTAACAGCAGTTCTTTTTCAGATATTGAATTAATGTAATTCTGTCCTTCAGTGTATGCTTCATGATTTTCTTTCTTAATCCTCACATCTCTATTTTTATTTGCAGTAAACAACCCTCTTTTATGAGCAAGGTTATTGTTTTTATTAAGAAGCCCCCGTGATTTTTTAGAGAGTGCGAGATTTTTAAACCAATGACTAAGAGTACCCTTAGATTTAATTCCAAGAATTTTTCTTATAATATTGTAACTATGCCCCTTTCTTCGAAGGCGAATAGCCTCTGTTTTTAGATGTATGTTTGAACCCATTTATACAGTATATATTACTTACTGATCAAGTTCAACACAATTCTTTTACTTTTTTTAAGGAAAATGTTATTGTGTATGGGTAATGGCTCTATCGTCTATCGGCTAGGACATATCCTTTTCAAGGATAGAAGCAGGGTTCGACTCCCTGTAGAGTCACCAGTGTGAATATTAATGTTATAATTCTTATATGTTGAATGTACTTATAGATTTTATAATAATAGGAATACTTTCTGTTCCGATTGGTTTTTTCATTTCTGCTTTTGTTAAAGGTAAACTTCCTGCGATTGGCGGGGGAGCCTATAGGAATCGTCTACTCTTTGGGGATAAAAGTGTAAACCCCAGCCTACTTTTTGGATTAAGGGCGCGTGTAGTGGGATTCCTGTTTGGAGGAATCTTTGCTCTAATTGTCTTTGTAATTTACATTCAAAATGAAATTATGATCGATAAGTACTTAAACAGCATCTTATCAATAATAATCGGTATTATGATTGGAATGACTTGGTATAAATATGCTCTAGGTTACGCTTCGGGTAAGAATTAATGAAATCCCCTTTTAATAGATTATTTCTGACAACTGTTGAATAGATAATTTGATATAATGCTGTGGATGAAAATCAGTAGAGAAGGAATTCAGAAAATAATAGGGTATATAGTAGTAATCGGGGTCATCGCTCTGCTGACCTGCGCAATTCTGTTTTTCCAGAATAGAAGTGTGCAAAATAAGGGTAAATACGCGGAATTGATAAAAGATGGAGTCTTGTATGAGGTTGCAAAAGTCCTGGATGGAGATACTTTGGTCGCAAATGTCGCAGGGAAGGAGGTCATAGTTCGCCTGATAGGAATGGATACTCCCGAAGTTGTTGACCCTAGGAAGCCAGTACAATGCTATGGTCCGGAAGCATCGGCAAAGGCAAAAGAAGTGCTTTCTGATAAGAAAATATATTTGGAAAAAGAGAAGTCAAAAGGCAACTACGATATCTATGGAAGGGTTTTAGCGTATGCAAAGTTTGTTGATGGAAGTCTATATAATCAATATATGATAGAAAATGGCTTTGCGAAAGAATATACTTTTAATAGCGAGAAGTACAAGTATCAGAAGGAATTTAGAGACGCGCAGAAAAAAGCAAAGAAAGAAAAAGTAGGAATGTGGGGAAGTTGTTTAGAAAAATTAGGCTCGACACGGTGAGGGAGCCTTTTCCGACGCGAAGCCGAAGGAAAAGGTCTCTCGAGCGCAAGTCGGCGAGCCAATTTTTCTTATTTAGCTTTCAAAAATAAATAAATATCCTCTAGTGCCTTCACCGCATCTCCAGCAGCAATATTGTTCTGATGATACAGCCCACCCGTACAGTCTCCCGCTGCCCAAATACCTTTCATAGAAGTTTCCTGAGTCCTGGGATCAACAATAATATGCTGCCACTCATCCATTTTTACTAAATCTTTAGCAAAATACGTCGTAGGAATAGATCCAATTTCCACAAATATGCCCGTCACTTTCAATTCTACATCTTTTCCATCCTTATCTGCATATACAAAAGAATTTACGAATTTATCACCTCTTACTTCTTTTGAAACAGCATTAGTGATTATTTTGAAATGAGGATTTTTTGATACTGCATTTATGGTAATGGGGTCAGCTCGGAATTTATCCGTCCTGTTGATAAGAGTTACGCTTTTGCAATATGCTAGAAGTTGAGAAGCACTCTCAAATGCCGCATTGCCTCCGCCAACCACAACAACATCTTGGTCATTGAAAAGGGGACCATCACAGCTAGCGCAATATGTCAGCCCTTTATGCTCAAATTTGTCTGCTCCAGGCACCTCCAACTTTTTTCTGAAGCTTCCTGTGGTAATAAGAACAGTTTTTGCTTGATAAGAATCTTTTCCTGTCTTTATTTCAAATCCCTCATCCAATTTTTCTATTTTCTCGCAATTTTCTCCGACTTTTATATCTACAAAATTTCCTGCATATGCACGCAGGTGAGCTTCCAAATTCTTTGCAAATTCTGCGCCAGGGATTCGCACGGTACCAATCCAGTTTTCAATGCCTTCAGAAACAGTACTCTGGCTATTCCAGTCTTTAGTTATGAAAA
>CALQZK010000027.1 GCA_943349555.1 Candidatus Nomurabacteria bacterium | reverse complement strand
TTGGGTTGAAGATGATAAACTGCTTGGCTCAATTTTATTTAAAAAATTTCAGACTTCCGGCCATACAGTGATGTTTGCTAAAAATGGCGAGGAGACTTTTGCCCTTCTAGAAAAAAATACTCCCGACATCATTATCCTAGACATCCTTTTACCAGGCATGAACGGTTTTGAGATATTGCAGAAGATAAAGACTAATGAAAAAATGCGAGCAATTCCCGTCATTATGCTTTCCAATATGAGCAAGTCCACTGATATGGAAAAAGCTAAGACTCTCGGTGCGAACAAATTCCTCGTCAAGGTAGCCGTTTCACTGGATGAAATCATAAATGAGGTAAACTCATTGATATAAGCTGTTGATATAAGCTGGAAAATGTGATATAGTGCGCGCCATATGTCAAAAGGCAAAGCAAATGAGAAGAACAGCGATCTTATAATAGTAAAAGGCGCGCGTACACATAATTTAAAAAACATAACTGTATCGATGCCTCGCAATAAGATGGTGGCAATTACGGGACTTTCTGGTTCCGGCAAGTCTTCTCTTGCTTTTGATACGATATTTGCTGAAGGACAGAGGCGATACGTGGAATCCCTTTCCTCATATGCCCGCCAATTCTTGCGTCAGATGCAAAAGCCAGACGTGGATGAAATCATCGGACTTTCACCGGCAATTTCCATTGATCAAAAATCCCGCTCCAATAATCCCCGCTCTACCGTTGCCACCATAACAGAAATTTATGACTATCTGCGCATCCTTTTTGCGCGAGTTGGTAAGCCGCACTGCCTTGTCTGCAATAGGGAGATCCACCGAATTTCTAAAGAGGAGATTCTTGAGACTATCATTAAACAGGTTACGGATCATAATAAAGGTGGAAAAAAAGTAATGGGTGTTGAGATAGGTGCAGAAAAAGTTTTCATTTATGCTCCTATAGTCGTCGGCAGAAAAGGCGAATATTATCAGCTTCTCTATGATCTTCTTGGTAAAGGCTATGACAGAGTAAAGATCGATGGAAAGGTCATGAAGTTGCGCGAGCAGATATTGCTTGATAAGAATAAGAAGCATGATATTGATGTTTTGGTTGATGAAATTTTTCTTTCGGAATTCAAGCCAAATTTGAAGGATAAGAATAAGCAGAGAGAGAATGCAGTCGAGAGATTGTCGGAGGCACTGGAGAAAGCGATAGAGGAAGCTCAGGGGCTGATAAAAATCCAATTTCCAGATGAGGAAAAATTGATGTCCACAAAGTTCATGTGCCCTTATGACGGTTTCTCATATCCAGAGATTGAGCCTCGCCTTTTCTCCTTCAATTCCCCCTATGGAGCTTGTACGGCCTGCAACGGCTTGGGTACCAGGGAATTTTTTACAAATGAAACTTGTCCGGAATGTAAAGGAGATCGTTTGCGCCCTGAAGCTCTGCATGTCATGGTCGATGCCAAAAATATCGTCAATGTTACAACTTTGTCCATCGAGCAGGCTGTCAAATATTTCGAAGAAATAAAGCTGACAGAGACGGAAAAAGAAATTGCCAAAGTCATATTGAAGGAGATAGAATCCCGCCTGCAGTTTATGATGAATGTCGGTATTGAATATCTGACCCTCGACCGCCGAGCGCACACTCTCTCTGGTGGAGAAGCACAGCGCATAAGACTGGCTTCGCAACTTGGTTCTGGACTTGTGGGAGCACTGTATGTCCTAGACGAGCCGACGATTGGCCTACACCAAAGGGACAATGATAGGCTGATAAAAACCCTGATAGAACTTCGCGACCTCGGCAATACTATTATAGTCGTGGAACATGATGAGGATACGATGTTTTCCTCTGACTATATTATCGACATCGGTCCTGGAGCCGGAGTACATGGAGGAGAAGTTGTGGTCTCCGGCTATCTTGATGATCTCTTGACCGCCAAGAAAAATGATTCTGGTTCTTTGACCCTGGCTTATCTACGCGGAGAAAAGAAGGTGGAGGTGCCGAAAGTTCGCCGAGAGCCGAAAGGAAAAATAATGATCAGGGGAGGAAATGTATTCAATATCAAAGATATGAATGCGGATATTTCCTTGGGTTGCTTCAATGTTGTCACGGGCGTGTCTGGCTCTGGAAAATCATCCTTTATGTATGAAATTGTGTATAAAAATCTGCAAGCCAGGCTGGAGAGACGACATCGCACAGCAGAAGTCTTTAACTGTGAGAGCTTCAGCGGCAGTGAATATATCAGTCGAGTTATCCTCATCGATCAGTCCGCTATAGGTCGTACACCTCGATCTAATCCGGCAACATATACGGGTGCCTGGCAGCATATCCGAGATCTTTTTGCAGCGTCTCCGGAAGCACGCACTAGAGGCTGGGGTCCTGGAAGATTCTCATTTAATGTTAAAGGTGGAAGATGTGAAGCCTGTGAGGGAAATGGCGAGATCGCCGTGGAAATGCATTTCCTTCCAACTGTTTATGTCCCCTGCGAAGTTTGCGGAGGCAAAAGATTTATGAAGGAGACATTGGAAATAAGATATAAGGGAAAGAATGTCCATGAAATTTTGCATATGACTGTGGAAGAGGCCATGAAATTCTTCGCGGATATTCCGGCGGTCAGCGATCGTTTGGAGACTCTCCAGCAGGTCGGGCTTGGTTATCTGCAGGTTGGACAATCAGCTACGACATTGTCCGGTGGAGAAGCGCAGAGAGTGAAAATTTCTTCGGAGCTGTACCGCGCGCATTTACAGAAGACTATTTACTTGCTTGATGAGCCTACTGTCGGGCTTCATTATGAAGATGTTAAGAAATTGATAGAAATTCTCCAGCATCTTGTAGATAAAGGGAATACTGTTGTGGTCATCGAACACAATCTCGACTTGATAAAATCCTCCGATTACATAATAGACATCGGTCCAGATGGCGGACACCGAGGGGGCAAGCTAGTGGCAAAAGGTACGCCAGAAGATGTAGCAAAAAATGATAAGTCCTATACCGGACAATATTTAAAAAAAGTCTTAAAAAGAGATGCCGATAAATGATTATAAAAATAAAATCAAAAGCCTTCCCGACAATCCAGGAGTCTATTTATTTAAAAATTCTGAAGGAAAGATTCTATATATAGGAAGGGCAACCTCTCTGCGTGACAGAGTCAGGAGCTATTTTGCCAATGATCTGATAGAGACCCGCGGACTTCTGCTTGTGGACATGATGGCGCAGGCAACTGGTATTGACCATCAGGAAACTGACTCTGTCCTGGAAGCTATTATCCTGGAAAGCAATCTCATTAAAGAGCACCAGCCGCATTTCAATACCAAAGAAAAGGATAATAAAAGCTGGAATTATGTCGTTATTACAGATGAAGAATTTCCTAGAGTTATAGTTGTCAGGGGAAGAACTTTGGAAATAATTACGGAAGAATTGAGAAAGTTTAAAATAAGGGAACATTTCGGACCATATACACAGAATTCTCTTTTGAGAGAGGCGCTTCGCATTATTCGCAAAATATTTCCTTTCCGCGACGCCAAGTCTATCATTCCATATCAAGAGTCTTTTTACCGTTCCATCGGACTGTCACCGGATACTTCCTCTCCCGAAGCAAAAAAAGAATATCTGAAAACTATTCGCAATTTAACTTTATTTTTCCAGGGTAAAAAGAATGAATTGATGCACATGCTGGAAAAAGAAATGAAGGAATATGCCAAAGAAAGGGAATTTGAAAAAGCTGATGCGGTCAAGAAAACTCTCTATGCTCTGATGCACATACAAGATGTGGCTTTGATAAAAAAAGAAAATTCAGAGGGAGAAAATGGTCTGGCTGGTGGATTCCGTATTGAATCCTATGACATTGCTCACATGTCTGGAAAGAATAAAGTAGGAGTGATGATTGTTTTCTACAATGGAGAGGCGGAAAAATCGCAATACAGGAAATTTAAAATATCAAAGGAGGTTAATGATGATACGGCGGGATTGAAGGAGGTCCTAGTGCGCCGCTTTGCTCATGCAGAATGGGCTATGCCCGACCTGATTGTCATCGATGGAGGATTGGGGCAATTAAATGCTGCTAAAAGTATTGCCAAAGATATACTAAAGAATATACCCATAGTCTCTGTTGTAAAAAATGATGCCCATAAAGCAGATCATATGCTTGGTGATGAAAAAATTATATTGGCACATAAAGATGCTATTCTCAAAGCTAATGCCGAAGCTCATCGCTTTGCCATCGCCTATCATAAGAATCTCCGTAAAAGGAATTTCCTCGGACTGCGATAGTGGTATAATAAAGACATGCATAAAATACATGTCGGAGTTCTCCGAGGAGGACCGAGTCGAGAACATGACGCTTCTCTGAAAACAGGAGAGACGGCTATGAAGCATATTTCAAGCGACATCTACAATGAGACAGGTGGCACTATTTACGAAGTGCAGGATATTTTCATTTCCCGCGATGGTATATGGCATAGACATGGAATTCCTGTCTCACCTACTCAGGCAATTTCCAGAGTTGACGTAATCTTCAATGCTCTGCACGGACATTATGGAGAAGATGGTAAAGTTCAACATATCCTAGAACTACACGGAATTCCTTTTACTGGTTCTGGATCTTTTTCTTCAGCTCTTGGAATGAATAAATCTCTGACTAAAGAAATTTTTAAGAGAGAAAAGATAAAAAATCCCCAATATAAGATTGTAGATAAAAGTGAGAAATTGACGACGGAGAAGCTGATTTCTTTATTTAGATCTTTCCCTTTGCCATTGGTCGTCAAGCCAGCTTTTTCCGCAGAGACTTATATTGTCAAGGATTTTACTTCATTTGGGGAATTGATAAATAAAGCATTTGAATATAGTGATGTCGTTATCGTAGAGGAATTTATTCCTGGTATTGAGGTTTCAGTCGGAGTCATCGATGGTTATAGAGAAGTTCCCATATATACATTACCAGTGTCAGACTCCCATAGATTTAGTGATGAAGAGAAATTTGAAGTAGAGAAGCTTGCCAAAAAAGTCCATCGGTCTCTAGGTTTGAGACATTATTCCAGTGTTGATTTCATAGTTAATCCAAAGAGAGGGATTTTTGTTTTGGAAGCCAATAGCTTGCCTAAGCTTTCCGATGAAGACAGCCTTTCCAAGGCTCTGGCAGATGTCGGCGCTTCTCTTTCTCATTTTTTTCATCATGTTCTGCAACTAGCTTTGAGTAGAAGATAATATGAAAATAAAAATCCTCCTCCCGTACCCAAAGGGTAGGAGAGGAGGACGGTGAGTGGAAATGAATCATCTCCACTCTTCCCATTCTTGAGTTCTTTGCCAGAACTCATATTCTCGGGACAGTTGCGGTGGTGAAGGAGGCTGGTATTTTTCCCTCCAGTACACCCGCTCGTTTCTCTCTACCGGAGACAACTTGGCATTGATTTCCGGCGGATGTGCTTTGTATGCTCCTGTCAGATAGTCGACCCCATAGGTCACTAGTAATGCTGGTGGAAAGACAATACCTCCTGCATTGGCTACCATCGCTATTCTCCCGCCCGTGTCCACACGAGCTGTACTGACCAGCCTGATAGGCTGATAACCATCTTTCTGGATTGTTATGGGAATATCATGCCTTGGAGACATTCTTACCATCACTGGTGTCTTTCCCACATATTGATTTTCCAAGAAGACATCTGCCCCAAAAGGGTCGGATGAAATCTGGGTAGCTCCGGATTTGAATCCCCGGCTGGCCGTGGCACAGCCGGAGAGAATCATAGTTACCATGGCCAAGAGTAGAAGATTAGTTTTCACTCCAGATCCTTTCCCTTGTACGGGTTTCTGTCCTGGACTCTCTAGACCAAGTCCGTTGAGGTTGTTCGAAATCCATAAACACTGAACCACGACGGGGAACTGGTGGAGGCTGTTGTGGCGGGTGGATGATGATTTTCTCTACTTCTGGTACCGCGCAAGAAGTACAGAAGGGTGTTGTCGAAGAGTGATTAAACTCTTTATGACATCTCCCACAGATATAGATTTTGGTGATTTTTATCTGTGGTTGGATCTTGACGACTGTGACCTTATTGGTATCACATGTCAATGCACTTGTTGTTATTGCTGCCTTGCAAGTGTAGCCTGCCGAGGCTGTGTTACTGAGGATTCCCGTGAGTGCGAGAATACCAATCATTTTTCTTCTCATTTTGACCTATCTTCTGTTGATGGTTTTTGTTTTTTTGATATGACGAGGGATTCGTCTAATATATTTTATATCACATCTTTCTATAAAAAGCAAGGGGTTAACATAATGCCAATAAATACAGCTTGCATTTCGATGGAAATAGCGATATTATCTTTTGATTGGGCCCTTAGCTCATCTGGTAGAGCACCTCATTTGCAATGAGGGGGTGGCAGGTTCGAGTCCTGTAGGGTCCACAGTGAAAAATAACTAATGTTTGCAACGTATCTGTTGCTCACCTATTTTATTTTTCGAACCTTTTGCTAAATAATTGATATTTTTGTCTAAATCTGATATATTTTTCGTATGGAAAATTGTGTTTTTTGTAAAATAGTAGCAGGT
>CALQZK010000026.1 GCA_943349555.1 Candidatus Nomurabacteria bacterium | reverse complement strand
TTGTAGGTATTTTTCTAACATGTGATTATACTAACATTGAAATCACCAAAACGGAAGTTTTCCTATAAATTCACAATATTTTTGTGTATTTATACATTTATCTATTTTTCTGTTACTATACCCATACCTATATGAATCCAAAAAACATTAGAAACTTCTCCATAATGGCGCATGTGGACCATGGTAAATCAACCTTGGCTGATAGAATGCTGGAATTGACGAATACCATTGATAAAAGAAAAATGCAGGAGCAAGTCCTCGACAGCATGGAACTCGAGCGCGAAAGAGGAATCACAATAAAGATGCAGCCGGTCAGGATGAAATGGAAAGACTACATTTTTAATCTCATCGATACTCCTGGACATATTGATTTCTCTTACGAAGTTTCTAGAGCTTTGAAAGCTGTTGAGGGCTCTATTCTTCTTGTCGACGCCACTCAAGGTGTCCAAGCCCAGACTCTGACCACGCTCAATATGGCGCGCGAGTCTGGCCTCACTATCATCCCCGTTGTTTCAAAGATTGATTCTCCTCTAGCTCGAATTCCCGAGGTTGTGAAGGAAGTCTGCGAGCTCCTAGATTGCGAAGAAAAAGATGTCTTAAAGGTTTCTGGAAAAACAGGAGAAGGTGTAACCGACCTTTTGGATGAGATTATAAAGAGAGTTCCGGCACCTAAAGAACCGCAACAGATTTCGGGAAAAAATGAATTTCGTTCCCTTGTTTTCGATTTCCAGTATTCCACCCACAAGGGCGTGATAGTCTACGTCCGCGTCATGAGTGGAAGCGTTAAGAGGCATGACCAACTTCTCTTCAAGGTCTCTGATGAGAAATTCCAGTCTCTGGAAGTAGGGATTTTTGCTCCGGATGATACGCCGACAGAGACTTTGAGTGCGGGTGAGATAGGGTATATCGTGACAGGTATTAAACAGCCAGGTATTGCTTCCGTCGGAGATACTGTGGCTTCGATAAAAGACACCGAACCTCCTCTACATGGCTATATGAGCCCTAGTCCGGTAGTCTGGGCATCAATATATCCAGAAAGCCAGGATGACTTCACCTCTCTCAAGCAGGCTCTAGGCAGACTGCGACTTTCTGATTCCTCATTTACTCATGAAGAAGAATCTTCTGGAACTCTGGGAAGAGGATTCCGCTGCGGATTCCTTGGTATGTTGCACTTGGAGATTATTACGGAAAGGTTGCGAAGAGAATTTAATCTGAACTTGGTCGTGACTATACCCAGCATCACCTATCATGTCGAGCTGAAGAGTGGCAAGACTGTTGTCATCTATTCCCCCGCTCTTTTTCCGGAAGATCATGAAGTGAAGAATGTCCTGGAACCTCTGGTAAATATGAAAATAATTACTCCACCGCAGTACCTCGGTACTATCATGCAATCAATTTTTGATCATGAAGGGGAAGTTTCTGCGACGGAAACTTTCGGAGAAAATAGGACATCAGTCAGCTTGGTAATGCCATTGCGAGAGCTGATGAGGAACTTTTTTGATGAAATGAAAAGTGTTTCCTCCGGCTTCGCCTCCATCTCCTATGAGATCGGCGAGCTTCGCCAGGCTGATGTGGCTAGGATGGATATTCTAGTCGCTGATGAACCAGTGATGGCCTTCTGTAGAGTTGTCTCCCGCAAACGCTTGGAAGAAGAAGCGAAATCTTCAGTAGAAAAGCTTCATAAAATCCTCCCTCGTCAGATGTTTACAGTCAAGATTCAGGCCAAAGCAGGAGGGCGCATTATCGCTTCGGAGACAATGTCAGGAATGAAGAAAGATGTGACCCAGCATATGTATGGAGGAGATATTACACGAAAGATGAAATTGCGAGAGAAACAGAAAAAAGGAAAGAAAAAAATGGAGGCGCTGGGAAAAGGAAATGTCAACATCCCGCAGGACGTGTTTATCAAGATGATGAGGGCGGATTAGAGACCAGCAGCTGGGAAATAGACCATCACCATACTGATAATGATGAGCACACCCACAACAATGAGGGCAACACGCAGCGCTTTCTTTGTATTTTGGTGGAATAACATAAGGCATAGTATACTATATTAAATGCCTGAATTCAATAAGAAAAAAAGCTACAGGAAGTTTCTCTATTCTCCACTGACCCTCATTCTTCTTTTGCTGATTCTAGGAGTTTTACTCAAGGCTTTGTGGGGTGTGTATCAGAAAGAAAAGATGAGCGCTGATTATCTGGCCAGAGAGCAGAATGAGCTACAGAAACTAACAAACAGGCAGAAAGAGCTGGCAAAGTCTGTCGAGTATATGAAGACGGAGAAGGGAATTGAAGCGGAGATTAGGAGTAAGTTCCGAGTGGCGAAAGAAGGGGAAATGTTGGCGATTATTGTGGATGAGGATAGTTCGCCTGTTTCTAAAGTTGCGACTTCGAGCACGCCTTACGGGTTTTGGTCTAAGTTCTTTAATCTATTTCGTCCATAACGCTTTTGTAAACTCCAGCGCTTTGCCCATATGATACTCTGAAAAGTTTTCATCAACGCCATGCATGTTGCAGTCCTCATTGCTTAACGGAACCAAAGCCATCGGCTTCCCGAGTACAGACTTGAAGTCCGCGACGACAGGTATACTGCCGCCGACATTTTGATGAATGACATCTTTTTTGTGAATTTTAGAAAGAAGTTTTTTTATAGAATCAATTTCTTCATGTCCCGTATCTAGGAATATCGGATCTCCGTGCGCTTCTGATTCAATCAAAAGTTTCACAAAGGAAGGTGTTTCTTTTCTAATCAATTCCTCTACCTCCTTTATTACACGTTCGGAGATTTGAGGATGCACGGTGCGGACATTGAGCCTGGCTTCGGCTTTTCCAGGAATGATATTTTTAAATCCCGATCCTGTGTAGCCAGAGGTCAGTCCAGAGATCTCAATTGTCTGTCTCAATCCTCCAAAGGATATGTCATTACCCGTCTCTATTTTCGAGAGCATGCGAGAGAGTTCGAGAGCCGGATTTGGAACCAAGCCTCCGAACAGACCAGAGTGACGGTCATTCGAATGTGTTTCATAAACCACGCGCATATTGCCGCCTCCTCGGAAGGATACGTCCAGGGTAGGATTCATACCTTTCATTTCTCCATCGGAAATTATGACCAAGTCACAGTCAAGAAGCTTCTTGTTTTTCTTTATAATTCCGGATAAGGAAGGATTGCCTGATTCCTCGTTCCCTTCAATTATGAAAGTGACATTGTAAGCCAAAGTGTCATTCTTAATCGCCTCAAATACAGCTGACATGTGCGCTAAAACCTGCCCTTTATTATCTATGACCCCTCTGGCTATATACTTGTCCGCCCTTTTGATTAAAGTGAAAGGATCACTTTTCCATCCATCCTCTTTGTCAGCTGGCTGGACATCATAGTGACCATAGACCAAAATAGTTTTTAGTTTTTGATTCGTTGTATATTTGGCTATGATGATTGGATTGTGGCTTTTACCTGTTATGATAGTAACCTTGAAGCTATTCGCCTTGAATAAGCGCGTAAGCCAAGACACAGCTTTACCCATATCCTTTTGAAAAGATGAGTCAGTAGAAACGGTCTTGAAGGACACGAATTCTCCCAGCATCTTCAGGTATTCTTTTTGTAATTTTTTCATATCATTTTTCATGATTTTAACTGTTAATTAAAGGCTGGGTGCTCGAAGCACACCAAGCCTTCGCTTCAGATCATGGAATATCCCGGACCCCCAAGCATTTGATAGTTGGCAATCCTTTTTATCCTAATCATGATCTTTCTGTCTCTCGTACCGCTAATCCTTATCCCTCTAACTAATTTCAGAGAAGATTTTGGACCAATGGTACCATTATTACCGACTTTTTTGTGGTTTTTCATAAATAATAATTTGTTGTAAAAAAGACATCAGCTTTGCGAGAGCTGACTTTTGATAATTACTGTAGTTTTTTGCTTTCTCTACTTAATTAGTACTTTAGCATAAGTCAATTCTCGAATATTAGAAAGATAGGCCAGGTGCCAGAAGTTCACCTTGGTCATCATGGCCATCTTTGTATATCGACAAATTGTTGCTGCTAAAAATTGCATTGCTATAATGTTATATGATGGCAATTGTCTTGTCAACAGCGAATATGTTAATATGAACACAACAAGATAAATAGCAAATAAAATAACAAAATGAAAAACATCATCATCTACTCCACACCAACCTGCCACTTCTGTAATATGGCAAAAGAATATATGAAGGCTAATAATATTCCTTATACCGAGCACAATGTGGCTTCTGACTTGGAAAAGCGCAAGGAGATGATAGACAAGAGTGGGCAGATGGGCGTGCCAGTTATAGATATTGAAGGGAAGATCATTGTAGGTTTCGAGGAAAATGAATTTGCGGAAGCGGTAGGGATGAAGTAGTATAGTGCTGTGTCTGAACGTATTGGCCCCCGTATTTCAACGGATAGAATACGCCGTTCCTAATGGCTTGATGTCAGTTCGATTCTGGCCGGGGGCACAACAATAAAAACCTTCCTTTTTTCCTGTTATTTGCTATACTCTCCCCATGACCCCAGAAGAAAGATCGCTCCTTGAACGCACGCATCAGCTTGCCGAAGAAAATAATGAAATTCTGCTCTCTTTGAAAAGGAGGGCACGGCTTGGTACGGTGATAAAGATCTTTTATTGGGCTGTCATTATCGGAATATCATTTGGAGCCTTCTATTTCATACAACCATACGTGGATTTTATAAGAGAAGGGTTTGGGGATGGTAGTGTAAAGACGCAAACCGATTCAAATAGCAATTACGGTCAGAATCTACTAGATTTGTTAAAGTAAAAGAGAAGATTAAATTTGCCAAGGTAGCTCAGTTGGTAGAGCATTCCCCTGAAGAGGGAAGGGTCCCCAGTTCGATCCTGGGCCTTGGCACCCACGAAACGCATGCGGAATTTTGGCGGATTTTTTCGTACAGAATACCCGCCTGCCCGCTCACTTTTCTTCCAGAAAGGAGGAGGTTCGTATCCTGTGCTAGAAAGAAAAGAGAGAATGAATGCGATTCCGTATTTGCTTTGCCCTCGTTATCAACTTATTTTTAATAACTATGATTATACCAAAATTGTATTTGTACGCCCGCAAGTCGACCGATGTGGAAGACAAGCAGGTATTGTCCATAGAGTCGCAGATTGAAGAATTGCGTGCCTTTGCCAAGCGAGAAGGATTGGAGATTGCTAAGGAGTATATTGAAAAGCAATCTGCCAAGATGCCAGGTCGAGCAATTTTTAATGAATTGCTCGACCATATAGATAAATCTGGTGGCAGTATTCTCGCTTGGCATCCAGATAGATTGGCACGCAATTCTGTAGATGGAGGACGGATCATATACCTGCTTGATACAGGTCGTCTTGCGGGCTTGAAATTTCCACAATTTTGGTTTGAATCAACACCCCAAGGTAAGTTCATGTTATCGATTGCTTTCGGGCAAAGCAAATACTATGTAGATTCCCTTTCCGAGAATACCAAAAGAGGACTTCGTCAAAAAGTGAGAAGGGGTGAGTATCCAGCTCTAGCGCCTGTAGGATATATAAACGATGTGAGAACAAAAAAGATTGTTATCGACAAGAAGTTGTCAAAGATCATAAAAGAGCTTTTTGAACTTTATGCCACCAACACACTTCGTCTGGAGGATGCTTCTCACTTTTTGTCCAAGTCCGGTATAGTATCTCGTCACGGAAAGAGAATCTACAGAGAGAGAATCGCATACATTCTCTCAAATCCTTTCTACTACGGCCATTTCAGATATGGAGGAGAGGTATTTCAAGGCAATCACCAGTCCCTCATCTCAAAGAAACTGTGGGATGCAGTCCAAGAAGTTCTCCAATCTCGCGGAAAACCTAAGACCAAACCTAAGGTAACCAAAGCATACACAGGACTTCTCAAATGCTCTTGTGGCATGGGTATTACCGCAGAAGTACAGAAAGGTCATGTCTACTATCGCTGTACCAAGAAGTCCCGTGTATGCTCTGGACCATATATCCGTGAGGAAGACTTAGACCGCCAGATTGGAGAACTACTTGTATCAGTTTCTTTGAGAACGGAGTGGGCAGAAAAAATGTTAGAAAAACTTGAAAATGAAGATGTAGAATCTGCCCACTCCGAAAACGCGTATGCGGAAGAGAAGAGGAAGGAAATATCCATTCTTGAAACAAGGATTGCTAAGCTCACTGATATTTATCTTGAACAGGATATTGATCGAAATGAATACTTGAACAGAAAGAATGAGCTTGTTTCAAGAAAGCATACTCTATCGGAGCAAATCACCTCTCTTCCGCATACGCGTAGGGGCTGGCTCGAACCGATGAGAAAATGGATATATACAGCCAGAGATATGGCCGTAGTCGCACAGGATAGCGACTTTTTCAGGAAAAAGGTCGCAGCCGAAGAAAGCTTCGGCTCGAACCTCCTCCTTTCTGGAAGAAAAGTGAGCGGGCAGGCGGGTATTCTGTACGAAAAAATCCGCCAAAATTCCGCATGCGTTTCGTGGGTGCCAAGGCCCAGGATCG
>CALQZK010000025.1 GCA_943349555.1 Candidatus Nomurabacteria bacterium | reverse complement strand
TCTATGAACTGAACTCTGCCTGGTATGCCTTTGAAATTTGCTACTGCTTTTTTTATAATTTCTTCATTGATTGATAGACAGCGCGCGAGGGTTACTGCAGCAAGGACGTTATATTTATTAAATTCTCCAATAAGTTGTGTTTCCGGAATTTTATCTTTTATTGTGAAAGATTTTTTTACTTCGCTGTCAAAAGCCAGGAATTTAAGGTTCTCCTTATCATCTCCATTTACCACCATTATCCTTGGCCTTTTCGCTGATCTAGAAAGCTCCTTTGCTATTTCTAATTTCGCCTGCACATAATTTTCATATGATCCATGTGACTCAATGTGTTCAGGAGAGAGATTTGTAAATACGAGAGCATTGAGGTCTAGGAATTTATGTCGGTACTGCATAGTTCCTTGAGATGTCATCTCTAGCACAATGTAGTCACACTTAGCCTTCACAGCTTTTCTTATAAATCTTTGGACAAAGAATCTTCCAGGCATGGACATCTTATACATATTGTCTTCGCTATTGTCGGCAATCTTGAAGCGGATGGTATTGGAAAGGGCAGTCTTGTAACCAGCTTCTTCGAGGATTGCGTTTGCGATCTCTGTTGTTGAACTTTTTCCTTTGGTGCCAGTGACGGCGATAATTTTAATTTGACGAGAGGGGAAGCGGTAGAGGATGGCGCCAGTAATGGAAAAAAAGTAGTGGTAGGCGGGTTGAAAGAAGGAAAAAACCTTTGAGGGGATCTGTGAGCGGATTTTCGAAAGGATTTGATCGAGCATAGTTACATAAGTATGCCTTATTTCAGGGATTTATGACTATTGACTTTATTACATAAATATGATTAGATTATTAGCAGATGGGAGGGTGGTTTACAACTACCTTCAAAATTGAATGTCAGCTCACCACAACAAAAACCGCAGAAGAAACACACAAAACTATGAAAACCATTACGAAACCACAGGTTATTGTCGGAGCCACGGATGAATTTGCCAAAAGGCTATTTACGCCAAAAGGCACTGATCATCTCAATGCCGAAGTGTTGGCGAAATCGAAGGTACTAAATCTTGATCTAAAAAAGGTGCCCAAGATTCCGTTTACCAATGCAGAGCTTGAACGTGCTCAAGAACTCGGGCAGTTCCTGGTCTATCATTCTGATCAGATGAAGGATGGCCAGCCATTCACAATGAAAGCACTTCATGATGAATCGGAGAACAAACTCGGCGAGGGGAAACTCTTCTACGATACAGGATGGTATCAGAAGGAACCTCTATTCACTGAAGACAAGATTGTCCCGGGATGGTACCTCGTAGGTCTGGATGTGATTCCAGATTCCACTAACAAAGATTACTTGGGTCAAACCCAAGTCATCGCCGACTACCTTGTCGAGCAAGTCTACAAGGAGGAAGAACTACCCCCCGCTTATCAATCAGCTATTAAAGAGTGGGTGAATAAGCATGATGTCTTGGAAAAACTTGTCCGTAAGGATTGGCAAGAGGGAGCGAAGCAAGCGTCGGAACTGCAGATCAATCAATTGTTCAGGGAGTCGGCAGTCCAAGCCGCCTACAACAACACTGCTTATTTCGAGGTCAATGGCAAGTATCTTCTTCCAAAGGTGTGGACTTGGACAAGAACGCGCTCCTCGGACAGCGGCCTCGTCCTTGTCGGTGGTGCTGACGCTGATGGTCTGAGCGTCCGCCGCGACGGCCCGAGGGGCTCGGATGACGACCCAGGTGCCCGTTTCTTCCGCGGTGTTATCCCAAACTTGGAATCTTGAATCTTGGATTCTTGAAACCTTGTACGTCTTTGGCCCGGATAGGGACAAAGACAAGTGCATATTTAGCTTCGGCTGGGTATGCACTTTCTTCTTGTTAATATATTTTATATACTGTGCATGGCTCATGAAATGCAGTCTACTGACTGCATTCGCCACAAAACACTGCTTATGCAATTTTCATGCAGGTGAATCTGATTTATGGAGTGCATACATATTTATACAGGTGCGACCTCCCTCATTGGGACGAAGCGCCGGTGCCTTGAAGAAATTGCATATGAAACGGACGCTCCTCGAACAGCAACCTCGTCAATGTCGGTAATGCTGACGCTGATGGTCTGAACGTCAACAACGACAACCCGAGGAACTCGAATGACAACCCAGGTGCCCGTTTCTTCCGAAGTGTTAGACAAGAGGCCTGCTTTTATGCGGGTCTTTTGTGTCATTGATCCACCCGCCAAGCATTCTGCCTATTTCCAAGAGTCTTTCGGAAACATCAATGTATTTATTTTCCGGCAATGCCCAGGTATCGAAAGACATTCGTAGAAAAAGTTTTAATAACTTTAATTCCACGTCTATTTTATGAAGAATCAGCAACTTACTTGCCCCAGTTTTTTCTCTTGCGAGCATGACGAGTTCCAAGATTTTGAGAGTTCTTTGCTCTATCTGTACACCAAGAGTATACCGATCCCTCTTTGGGAATGAGTTTATACTTGTATGCAAAAACAAGTATAATTCATAAGACTTATGAACAATACTGCCACTAAAAGCATGAGGGGGGGGGACATTATTGGTCATAAAATTTTTGATGAAATAATTTCTGCTAAAAATATTTTTCGAGCGTGGAATCAGTTTAAATGCGGAAAGCTAAAAAAGCAAGACGTGGCTGAATTCTCGATTAATATTGAGGAAGCTCTTTTGCAGTTGAGTAAAGATTTATCATCAGGGTCATATGCACACGGTCCTTATAAAGATTTTTACATTGAGGATCCAAAAAGGAGGCACATCTTCAAAGCTATGGTCATAGATCGGATTCTTAACCATGCTATATTCAGAGTTCTCGAGCCCATATTTGATAAAAAGTTTATCTACGATTCTTATTCATCTAGAATAGAAAGGGGAATACATAAAGCGCATGAGCGCTTCAGGCAATTTGCATGGAAATTATCAAGGAATAATACACAGACTGTCTGGGTGTTGAAATGCGATATTAGAAAATTTTTTGATTCTATTGATCACTCCGTACTGTTAAAAATAATTTCTAAGACTATAGATGACATGAAAGTAATTGAATTATTAAAGTCAATAATAGAAAGTCACACAACATGTCCAGGGAAGGGTATTCCAATGGGTAATCTGACGAGCCAACTTTTTTCGAACATCTATCTTGATCAGCTGGACCAGCATATTAAAATAAATTTAAAGATAAAGAATTACATACGCTATGCTGATGACTTTGTAATTTTAAGCAGAGATAAAGAAGAACTGCTTCATTACTTATCTATTATCGGCATATTTCTAAAAGAGAATTTATCTTTATCTCTTCATCCAAATAAAATCATTACAAGGAAATTTAATCAAGGCATTGATTTTCTCGGATATATTCTCTTTCCTCACCTCACACTCTTGAGGACGAGGACTAGAAGAAGAATGCTAAAAGCTATAAAAATATTGAAAATCAAATATGATTCTAAAGAAATTTCAGAAAAAGCTTTTAATCAATCCCTCGCTTCATATCTAGGCATGCTCAAGCATTGCCGAAGTCATAAAATCAAAATTCAAATAAACGATATCATTTCCCCAAAACTTTTAGCGCCTCCCGGATCTTATCATTCGTCTTCTTAACTTTCTTATCAATTTTCTTCAGCGCATCTCGGGCTTCATTCTGGCTATATCCCAATGACTTCAGAGCCTCCAATGCATCCGCATCATTTTTCATAGTCTGCTCCTGTTCCGGACTGCTTGCAATTGCTGTTCCTACTTTATCTTTCAATTCCATTACTATCTTCTCCGCCACCTTTTTTCCTATTCCCGAAATTTTTGTCAGGTGAGTAGTATCGCCAGTTTGCACGGCTGTCTCTATGGAATGTACAGAAGCGGCATTTAATATTCCCATCGCCGTCTTTGGCCCAATACCGGATATGGTAATTAGGAGTTCGAAAAAATTCAGCTCGGCCAGGGAAAGGAAGCCATAGAGGTCTAGGGCGTTTTCTCTGACGGCAGTATATGTCCATAGAGTTATGGATTTCTCACCTTTCCCGACTTTTGCAATTTTAGTAAATATATCAGAATTGATAAAGACCTTATAGCCAACGCCATTTACGTCAATAACAACGTATTTAATGTCTGTATGGGCTATATTTCCTGTCAGGCGGGAGATCATAGCCTAATCATATATGAAACCTTGTGTTTTTTAAAGCTATGTGTTAATTTACCAAGACATATGCCCATAACATCATCAGCAAAGAAGGCTCTAAGAGCCGGAGAACAAAAGAGAGTTTACAACCTTCGCACGAAGGCGGCTATCGACGTTCCGTTCAAGAAATTCGCCAAGCTCATAGCAGAAAAGAAAACAGAAGAGGCCAAGGCTCTGGTTCCTGCTTTATACAAGGCACTAGATAAGGGAGCGAAGAGAAAGTATATAAAGGCAAATACCGCTGCGCGCTACAAGTCCCGCATCATGGCTTCGATAAAGAGGGTAGGGTAAAGTGATCTGAAGATTAATCTATGTGCTCCTGGCAGGAATCGAACCTGCATTTCTCCCTTCGCAGGGGAGTGTCCTATCCATTGAACGACAAGAGCGTGTCCGTACACTAACACAGCCCATCTCTAAAATCCAAGCTTTTCCAATATCTTTTGGATTAGCGGTTCATGGTGTTCTGTTTCCGCAATATATTTCAATAAAACTTCTCGCACCTTTTCCGGATCAACATTTTCTATATGCACGCTGATGTATGGCATGAAAGTCTTTACTGACTTTAAAAGTATTTTCGAAGGATGCTCATGCGCATCAATCCAGAATGATTCCAGTGTCAGGAAAGGGTAGAGGATATTATCTACGACGATTCCTCGGTCATTTATCTCTATGTGAATCACGCGCGGCTTCCTAGAAGCGTGGACAATCAGGGCAAAGACGCCGACAATGATGAGTATGCCGAAGATGACATTGCCGAAGATGAAGGCCAGAGTCGCAGCAGTCAGCGTAATGATGCCGACTGCCCAGTACCAGTCATTATTTTTCTCTGTATGAATGTGCTCTGGTGCGTCCCATGAGATGATTGGGGTGAGGGTGGGGGGCATGACAATATTATATCATTACTTTTGAAATTCAAATTGCGGGAGTGGTTAGATGCGTTCAGAACTGTAGATTGGAAGGCTATTAAGACTGGGTATGAGATCCAAAGAGGCGATCCACTACATCTACTGTGAGTGTTTCCCCCAGCTTTAATCCCAAGTATGATTTCAATTCACCCTCCTCAAACTTCCTGTACTGAGCTTCATTTTGCCATTGTTTCTTTTCTATAAACTGCATAATCTTCTCTTTTGAAAAAACTACCTCATTAAAATCTATAAATACAACATTACCTTTCTCATTTACTCCGTAACTGTTTTTAAATTTGTAGACATAGTCGTGAATACCATATTTCAAAAACTCTTTAATAAGGTCAGTATATTTATCGATAATAAGTTTATTCTCTGATAGGGAATGAGTTTGGAAATAATCCATGAGGAGGGTTACCTTATCCTGTTCATAATCAGTCTTATTTATAAAGGTTGGATTACCAATAAGTTCCTGAGGAATAGAACTAATTTTTTTATTTATTGTCGATGTAGTTTTTTTAACCCCGCGAATATATTTGAAGGTTTTAAACCAATTTGAAAGAGGAGAGTCCGCTGTCTTACCTTTAATACTTTTAGATATATCAGAAAAAGACCTCTTTTTCTTTAGGACTCTGCCATTACCTATATCGTATACATCGTAGAAATAACCTTCAGATATCTTGTTCATTAACAGATTATATCAGAAGTTTCAACTCTAGTAATCTGGCGGGAATGGTTAGATGCGTTTAGAACTGTAGATTGGAAGGCTGTCAGGGCAACGTGTCTAGACGAAAGCAAGTCCCTCCTCAATTTCTCTTAGCCGTGCTCGAGAACTTTTACAAGAAGCCTCGTTACCACCTAATGCCGCATAAGCGTAATTCGTGAGTACTACATGATAAACCCCCATTGCCGCTCTTTCTTTCCAATTTTGAATATTTTTATCTTTATAAAATTCCATAGCTGCACTGGTAGTAGCCTTACGATTGGGACAGAATAAAAGAACACGACCAACATCTAGGAAGTGATCACCGCACCGCAACTTTTCCCAATCAATAACACCGCTCACTATGTTGTCTTTAACAAAAACGTTGTCAGCACCAAAGTCTCCGTGCAAAAGTTCTCTTTGCTCTGTTGTAAATTGAGCGAAATGTTCCATTCTCTTGGTAACATGATCAGTAAAATTCTTTTCGACAAATGGAATCTTATGGATCTCGTTCCAATCAAATAAATCCTTAGAGTCATAAACGCTGCGAATATATTCAAGCGAGGATTGGTACGGAGCATTTCCATTCAGATCTAAATATCCGTATCCGTTTCCAATTGATTTTATCTTCGAGATTTTCTCTACAGCATCATACAGAAGGGGTAGGGAACTAAAATCCTCTTTTGTATATTGTTCACGTACCGTTTCTCCTGAAATTTTATCGGAAATACAATAGTAAAGTTCCTCGTAAATTCCCATGTCCATCACTTTCGGTATAGAAATCTGATCTCCAAAATGTTCGAAGGCGTATTTGTCCTTAAGAAAGCCTTTATTTTCTAAACTAAATCTAACAATAAAACCCTGCCCATTGTATTCATAAGAAAATGCATTGGAATGTTTCCCACCAGACAGTTCTTTTGTATTTGCTACGCCATCTGGATAATATCCAGATAAAAATTTTGAAGCTTCTTCAAGTGTTACCTCACGCTTGGCAGAGGGAGTAGGTTCCTTTCTTTGTATTATCATCCTTACATTATATCCTATTTATTTGGCGGAAGTTTTTACTTGAAGTTCGAACTTGGTTTGCGGAAAATCCAAGTGAATGAGATATGGTG
>CALQZK010000024.1 GCA_943349555.1 Candidatus Nomurabacteria bacterium | reverse complement strand
GTTTTGCTTTTGATTGTCTTTTATGTGAAATATGTCTTTAAAGCCGTCTCAATCATGTCTTTTATATGTCTCTCATAAAAATTCCATTATTTTCACATGTCCATTATAAAATAATTTGTCCTTAAAAGTAAAGTTTTTTGCTCGTCATGACACAAAGTTAGCAAAAAGACAATGCGGAAAACAATAACAGAGCAATTGTATGTTATGATTATATCCATAGATATAAAGGCAAATGGCTAAAAAAATAAAAATATCCGACAAGGCAAGTGGGGAAGTTAAAAAAGAAACCTGGCAAGCAGTTATTGCCATTGCTTTCTTTGCTGCCACGTTACTGTCTATATTAGCCTCATTTGGGAAAGCTGGTTTCGTAGGCTCCTATCTATATGAAATTTTGAAAAAGCTCCTTGGAATTGGCTATTTCCTCTTGCCCATTGCTCTAGCCATGATGGGAATTTCTTTTCTCAAGGGTGTACAGAGAAAATTCCAGGTATCCAAACTTGTGGGGGCTATACTATTCTTCATATCTGGCCTAGGGCTCATAGACCTGTTGATTGTGCATGAAGGTGGGATCTTGGGAAGATACATATCCTGGCCTCTCATCTCCCTTTTCGACGTTTATGCCGCAGCTGCCCTACTCATCGCCGTGCTGACAATTTCCATACTCATTACCTTCAACATACACTTCACCTTGGAAAACCTTATGTTCTGGAGATTTTTTATGCGGGATAGGACGGAAGAGGAAAATAGGCAGGCAGAAGAAGATGACAAAGAGGAGGAGGTAAGAGAAGGACAGGAATATATTGAAGAGGAAACAGAAGATGCTGGAGTAGTAAAAGCCGTAAAAGAAGTTGAGAAAAAAATAAATGGTAATGATGACAAGGAAGGCGCAAAAGATATGGACGGCTTCACCCCATTTACCTCAACCAGAAGCCTCAAGCCATTTGTCCCTCCCCCACTTTCTCTCTTGGAAAAAGATAAGGGCAAGCCGGAGACTGGAGATATCAAAGCTAATGCCAATATCATAAAGCGTACACTACAGAACTTCGGCATAAATGTAGAAATGGATGAGATCTCCATTGGACCATCTGTCACTCGCTATGCCCTCAAGCCAGCGGAAGGAGTTAAATTGTCAAAAATAGTGGCGCTCAATAACGACCTGGCACTCGCTCTTGCGGCGCACCCAATACGTATCGAAGCTCCTATCCCCGGCAAATCCCTAGTAGGAATTGAAATTCCAAATACAACAAAAACTACGGTCGGTCTAGCAACACTGCTTGGTTCCGAGGAGTATCAGCAGTCAGAAAAGCCTCTTCTTGTCTCTCTTGGCAAGAGTATTGCCGGCAAATCCTTCTTTGCTAACTTGGCCAAGGCTCCTCATATGCTTATAGCCGGAGCGACTGGTTCCGGAAAGTCCGTGACTATCCACGCCATCATTGCTTCCCTTCTTTTCCGCAATTCACCAGAAGACCTCAAATTCATCATGATCGACCCAAAGAGAGTGGAGCTGACACTTTATAATAAAATCCCCCATCTACTTACACCAGTGATTACAGAGCCGAAGAAAGCTATCCTAGCCTTGAAGTGGGCGGCAAAAGAAATGAGTCGCCGCTACGATATCCTGGAGAAAAACAGCATGAGAGACATTGACTCTTATCATAAGAATAAAGAAGAGGATGCCGAAGGGATGCCTTACATCGTAATTGTCCTTGATGAGTTAGCAGATATCATGCAATCATATCCTCGAGAACTAGAGGCAGCTATTGTAAGGCTTGCTCAGATGAGCCGTGCAGTCGGCATTCACCTTATTCTCTCCACACAGCGTCCAAGCGTGAATGTCATTACCGGACTAATTAAAGCCAATGTCCCTACCAGAGTTGCCTTGCAGGTATCATCGCAGATAGATTCCAGAACTATCCTGGATGCCAGCGGAGCGGAGAAGCTCCTAGGCGCCGGAGACATGCTGTACCAGGGTGGTGAAATGTCCAAACCTCAACGCCTGCAGTCAGCCTACATTACAGAAAATGAGGTCAAGAAAGTCGCGAAATATCTAGCAGATGCCTACAGGGATGAAATTATGGGTGAAATTAATCTAACAACCCCCGAAGCTGGCAAGGATTCCATCTTTGAAGCAAATCTTGATGAGGAAGATATAGGGGAAGAAGATGATATGTACGAGCAAGCGCGGGAAACAGTTGTGGAGACTGGCAAAGCTTCTACTTCATTCCTCCAGAGAAAGCTCGGTGTAGGATATTCCCGAGCGGCAAGACTGATGGATATATTGGAAAAGAGAGGGGTAATTGGACCGGCGAATGGTTCGAAGGCGAGAGAGGTTTTTGGAAATGAAAATCCTGATGACGCAAACATCGGCAATGCCGAGGAGGATATCAATAATCCAAACTTTGATGCTGACAAACCTCTCTAGGAACAACGTAAAGAAAATCCTGCGTACGAGTATAATTCTTCTAACTACCCTTGTCGTGACAGGCTATGCCCTCTTTGCTTTCCATGACTTCATTTTAGGGCCTTCCATATACATCATCGAGCCAGCTAATGCCAGTACATTTACTTCCCCGATAATAACTGTGATAGGAATTGCGAAAAGAATACAGGAAATATCTTTTAATGGGCGTTCCATCACCATGGACGAAGAAGGAAATTTCAAAGAGACTGCCCTGCTTGCCCCTGGCTACAATATTTTCCTCTTGACAGCTAGCGATAAGTTCGGCAGAAGCAAGGAATATCGACTGGAATTTATATATAAGGTAAACTAGTGGCATGCGGATGTCGTGCGAACATTCTCATTACGATTAATACCTAACAGACACAACACATGCCCAAAAAAGAAAAAAATATTCAAGAGAAACTGACAGAAAAACCAGAAAATAAGACGGCGGAGAAACCAGCAGAAAAAGCACACATCGACCCGACAAAGAACATAAGCGCCACCCTTGATGCCATTAGGATGAAGTTCGGCGACGAATCCATCATGAAGCTTGGAGAAAAACCGAGAGTAAGTGTAAATGCCATTCCTACAGGCTCTATCGGCCTCGATGCAGCTCTGGGAGTAGGAGGAATGCCTAGGGGACGTATTATAGAAATATTTGGTCCGGAATCTTCCGGCAAGACTACCCTTTCGCTTCACGTTGTCGCGGAAGCACAAAAAAAGGACGGTATATGCGCATTCATAGACGCGGAGCATGCCATGGATCCAGAATATGCCAAACGCTTAGGAGTAAAAATAGAGGAACTTCTCATCTCACAGCCTGATACAGGCGAGCAAGCCCTGGAAATAGTAGAGAGTCTTGTCCGTTCAGGAAAAATGGATGTCATCGTTATTGACTCCGTCGCTGCCCTAACGCCAAAAGATGAGATTGAGGGAGACATGGGAGCGCATCATGTCGGCAAGCAGGCCCGCCTTATGTCACAAGCGCTCCGTAAGCTGACAGGAATAGTGGCAAAGTCCAAAACTATTGTTATCTTCATCAACCAGATCCGCATGCAGATAGGAGTCATGTTCGGTAATCCGGAGACTACGCCTGGAGGGAAAGCTCTGAAATTCTATACTTCCGTGCGCCTGGACATCCGCCGTATCGCGCAGATCAAAAAGGGTGAGGAAGTGATGGGAGGTCGTGTCCGCGTGAAGGTGGTGAAGAATAAAGTCGCGGCTCCATTCCGTCAGACAGAATTCGACCTTATGTACAATGAAGGAATTTCGCAGGAAGGAGAGATCATCGCCCTTGGAGAAAAGATGGGTCTGATACAAAAGTCAGGCAATTCCTACACATATGGTGAGGAGAAATTAGGCAGAGGCTATGATGCCACACGACAATTTCTAAAAGAAAATCCGAAGATAAAGGAGGAGATACTTGGGAAAATACGCGCGAAGTTAAGTGAGGTGGTGGTTTAAGAAATAAATAAGAAAAGATATTTAAATGACATGCTTATCGTCGAAAGAAATGCTTATTTCTGATGTCTTGACATGATATATACCTAGTATATACTGTTATTATTATGACTTCAAAAACTATCTTCAATATGAATACAAAGCTCAAGAAAGCCGCGATGAAAAAGGCTCAGGAAGAAGGCTGGACGTTGTCGGCTGTACTTAACCATGCTGCGAGAGCATTCATCGAGGATCGATTTGAGATCGAGATATTGCCAAGAGATCAATCTCACATAAATCGAATAAGAAAAGAGATCGCGGATGGAAAATTCATAGCCTGGGAAAAAGTGAAGCGGGAACTTGCAGAAAAAAGAAGTCGTGCTAATTCTAAAACAGAAAGTGCAGATAAATTTTTCCACAAGAGCAAGAAAACAGCTCCACAGACTGCCATTAGATATGGTAAATAGGATCGAAGAAAAAATTGATTTTTTCGCCCATCAAGAAAGTCCCCTCTTATTCTCCAAGTCACTTGGAGGGGGGCTTTATAGATTCAGAGTTGGTGATTATAGAGTCATTTTCTATATTGAGAATGATATGATCTATGTAGATAAAATTGATAGGCGGGATAAGGTGTACAAGTGAAGAGCTGCGATGGGCAAAAGGAAATGCCGCAAGCGTGAGCGATGCGGCATTCTTGATTTTAAGAATTCTAGGATGCCTTCCTTTCTCAAATATTACCCTGTCTAATGCATTAGTCTCTAAAGTACCTCACACTTACAACACAATATGATATAATCACCCCCATATGGACAAACTCTACATCGGCATCATCGGAATAATAATCGTCGGCATTATCATCTTCTACGCCTTCAAGCTGATGTAAGACGCTATCCCATGCCCATCACTCCCGCCACTCCTCTAGCAACTTATTCCCGATTAAATCCATTGCAGAAAAAAGGGCTGAAGAAACTCGACATAGAGACGACCCATGATCTCCTCTATCACTTCCCGACGAGGTACGGAGACACTTCCGAGACCAGGAATATTTCATCTTTGGAGAAAGGCGAGGTGGCGGTGATATTTGGGAAAATTTCTGGATTGAAAACAAGCAAAGGCTTCCGGACGAAAATTCCCATGGCAGATGGATATGTAGAAGACGAGTCGGGAAAAATCCACTGCGTCTGGTTTAACCAGCCGTATCTAGCAAAAATGATTGCGGAAGGGTCAATGGTCAGGGTGGAAGGAAAGGTTTCAGAGAGAAAGAAAAACAATGAGTTTTATTTCTCAAATCCCAAGATTGAAGCTATAGGAAAGTTACCAACTGGCGTAGGTGATTCTTTATTCGGCGCGGATAATCAGGCTCATACCTTGTACCCTGTCTATCCAGAATCGCGAGGCATCACTTCCAACTGGATGTATCATAAGATTTCAGAGATATTTAAGAGTGGTCTGCTCGACACCCTCATTGACCCGATACCGGATGAGATATTAAAGAAATATAATTTGCCGGGATTGAAAACGGCCCTAATCTGGATCCACACTCCACTGAAAAATGAGGATGCTCTTTCTGCCCGCAAGCGTTTTGCCTTCGAGGAAGTATTTTTTATCCAGCTCGAGAGACAGAAGACTAGAAAGGAGTATGAGAAAAATCCTTCTTTTGTCATAGCACCAGATGAAAAGCACATGAATGAATTCATCAAGCGCTTCCCCTTCCAATCCACAGAAGCACAGAACAGTGCCATAAGGGCGATCATCGAAGACTTTAGCAAAGACCATGCCATGTCGCGCCTCTTGGAAGGAGATGTGGGTTCTGGCAAGACTGCCGTTGCAGCTTCCACTGCCTACGCGGCGGTGACGACGCGACCCGTGGAAAATGGAACGGTGCGAAAATACGGCAATCTGCAGGTCGCATACATGTGTCCGACAGAAATTTTGGCTTCCCAGCACTTCGAATCTTTCATCGGATATTTCTCTTACTTGGGCATACAGGTGGGACTAATCACAGGTAGTGGTTGCAGGAAATTCCCTTCGAAATTAAATCCGAAAGGCTGGACTGATATTTCCAAAACCCAACTCCTGAAGTGGGTGGAAAATGGAGAAATTCCGATTTTAATCGGCACCCATGCTCTGATCCAGAAAGCAGTTAAATTTAAAAATCTGGCTTATGTGATCATCGACGAACAGCACCACTTCGGCACCAGGCAGAGGGCGACCTTGATGCGAAAGGATGCGGATGGAAAAGCTCGCGCTCCTCACCTTCTCTCCATGACCGCCACTCCTATTCCACGCACTCTTGCACTTACAATATACGGAGACTTGGATATAACCCTCCTGGATCAAATGCCCCATGGGCGCAAGCCAATCATCACAGAAATAGTCAAGCCGAATGAAAGAGAAATAGTGTATGAAAAAATACGAGAGGAATTGAAGGTTGGCCGCCAGGCCTATGTCATCTGTCCGCGCATCAATGAGCCGGATCCAGACAAAGAGGCCGCGGTCAATGCCAAGTCTGTGAAGGAAGAAGCGAAGAGGCTGAAGAAATCGGTCTTCCAGGAATATGAAATTGGAATTCTCCACAGCAAGATGAGGCCAGCGGAAAAAGATAGTGTCATGATTGATTTTAAAAATGGGAAAATCCATATCCTCTGCGCAACTTCTGTGGTGGAAGTGGGAGTTAATGTTCCGAATGCTACTGTTATTATCCTAGAAGGTGCCGAGCGTTTCGGTCTTGCACAATTACACCAACTGCGAGGGCGAGTCATTCGTTCGAACCATCAGGCATATTGTTATGTCTTCACTGGAGATGGATCAAAGAAAACTGGTCCAAGCGAAAAAACTGCGGAGCGGCTCAATGCATTAAAGACTGCTAAAAATGGTTTTGAACTGGCGGAATTCGATCTCAAATTCCGCGGTTCTGGCGAACTATCTGGAAGTAAACAGTGGGGAATTGCCGACATTGCAATGGAGGCTCTGATGAATATAAAAATGGTGGAGGCAGCGCGGACAGAAGCGAGGAGAATGGTGGAGGAAGATGAAACTTTCAGTCAGTGGCCAGAGGTGAAAAAACATTTAGCCGAAAGAGCCAAAAATCAAAGGCATTTTGAGTAGTAAAATTAGCTATCTAACTGTGCGCGTGCTTGGGGTCGAACCAAGGACCTTTCGAGTATCAGTCGAATGCTCTACCAGCTGAGCTACACGCGCAATATTATACAAGGTCAAGGAAAAATTGGGTTCGTCTGCTTGCGGTCGGGATACCTTTTTCTTCGGCTTTGCGTCGGAAAAGGTTCCCGCC
>CALQZK010000023.1 GCA_943349555.1 Candidatus Nomurabacteria bacterium | reverse complement strand
GATCGACAAAGCAGATTATTTGAACGCCATGCAGCGCAGTCCAGTGAACGATATCGAAATTCGTGAGCTTGTCCGTACTGCTTTAACCGACAAAATTGATGACCGCGAAGTTTTCATGAAGGGTATCGAGCAATCATATTATTACGAGGAGGAAGATTTTTATAAATAATGAATAAAAATAAAATAATTAAATCGATTATTTCGTTCATTAAACTAGATCCGGTATTTTATCCTGTAACAAGACGGCAGGAATTCAGAGAACTTTCACCGTTTTTTAAATCCCTCCTGGTTTTTATAGCTATCTTTGCTGTAGCTATTCTAGGTAGTGTGTTAATTAGATAGATATGTAAGGACTTTGGTGGGGTATGTGGTGGAGGCGGGGAGGATTATTTAATAATTAAAATGAAAGAAAATATGACCGAAGAATCTAAAACTATATATTCCAGTGTGACCATCTTCATGGTCCTGTGTATTATTGGGATAATCTTTTTTAAGAGCACAGAATCATTTTTTCTACTCCTAATTTTGTCTATCTATTGGTCACCAAAGACTTCCGAAATATTATTTAAAAATATGAACTGGTATCCAAGAAATAAAGGAGCACTTGGCATTCTTGCTTTCATATTATTCTGGGTCATTTTTTATGGAATAGGATCTGCTCTTATTTCTCTCGGAGTTTCGAAAGTTCCTGGTCTATAACTTTACATCTTAAACCCCCATTTTCCTCACCACACCACACAAATCCCTCTTGACGCAAGAGCAAAAAGCATGGCTGGCTGGTGTTTTTGACAAATCTTTATCGATTCTTAAGCAAAAATTTATCGAATCTTAATACCCAATATGGATAATAGTTGTATTAATAGTTAAATATTATTACAATGCAAACATACATAAGCATAGAAGAGTTTAATGATTTCAAAATAATGATGGAAGAAAAATTCGAGCACATGGTCAATACGCTAATCCATGCGGATGAGAAAATGGAAAATCTGACGGAAATGATGATTGACGGCTTTGACATGGTTTATGATAAACTAGAGGGATGAAAATTTTAGTTGCGGCGGATCATGCCGGTTTTGAATTAAAGAATACAATTGTTAATTATCTGAAAGATGAGAGCTTTGACGTGGAAGATATGGGTGCAGCTGCCTATGATAAAGATGATGACTATCCGGAAATCATGATGCCTGTGGCAATGAGAGTGCTGGCCGATGCGGAAAATACTCGTGCAATAGTACTGGGAAAATCAGGTAACGGAGAGGCAATATTCATGAACCGCTTTCCGGGAATTCGCGCGGCAGTGTATCATGGGGGAAATTTGGAAATTGTCAGACTGTCACGTCAGCATAATAATTCCAATGTTCTGTCTTTGGCTGGAGGCTTTGTAAATGAAGAAGAAGTAAAAGAAGCCGTGAAAATTTGGATCGCAACTCCATTTAGTGGAGAAGAGAGACATATAAAGAGGAATAATATGTTGGATAATATAGAATAAGGTTTATAAGATTTAGCCGAAATGAAATATGGAAATAATTCCTGCGATATTACCGAGAGACTTTAAAGAAATTGAGGAAAAAGCCAGTTTGATAAAAGGGCTGGCAGATATTGTGCAGATTGATATTTGCGATGGAAAGCTTACAGCGAGTACGACCTGGCCATATAAAAAAAGGGATCAGAATTTTGAATCCATTATCCGCGAAGACCGAGGTATGCCTTTCTGGGAGGAATTGGACTATGAATTTGATTTGATGATAAAAAATCCTACAGAAGATGATGTCAGACAATGGCTGTCAGCTGGAGCGGTTAGGATTGTACTCCATGCAGAATCTTTTGATGATCCATCTAGCATCGATCCCGTCCTGGCGGTTCTAAATGGTCTAGTGGAAATAGGCTTGTCATTAAATATACAGACTCCACTGGATATTATAGAAAAATATAAAGATAAAATTTCCTTCATCCAATTCATGGGAATTACAAAAGTTGGATTTCAGGGGCAGGCTTTTGATCCCAGAGTGCTGGTGAAAATAAAGGAGGCAAAAGGAAAATATCCAGAAATTCCAGTGCAGGTAGATGGAGGAATCAGCCTAAGTACAGCAGAACAACTCAAAGAAGCAGGAGCGGACAAACTCGTGGCAGGCTCCTCTATTTTCGAATCAGAGAATATTGTGGATACCTATAGGAAATTGGAGAGGATATAGTGGTATAATGATGACATGCCCCCCAACTCCGCTTTGAATGATCAAAAGGCTAGACTCCTTGCAGAAAAAGCTCTGCTCATCCGGCAGTCTATAATAGAGATGCTTATTGAAGCCAAGTCCGGCCATACTGCCGGACCTCTAGACATGGCTGATATTTTTACGTATTTGTATTTCCATGCATTGAAGCATGATCCCAAGAATCCATCCTGGACTTATCGTGACCGCGTTATCCTTTCCAATGGTCACATCTGTCCAGTCCTATACGCAACAATGGCTCATGCTGGATATTTTCCTGTTGCAGAATTAAAAACTTTAAGAAAATTTGGATCAAAACTACAAGGTCATCCTCATCGGGATTTTCTGCCAGCTTTGGAAACTTCTTCTGGTCCTCTTGGCTCTGGCTTGTCCCAAGCTGTGGGAATGGCAATCGGGGAAAGGATGGACTTCGGCAGAACTTCATCCAAACAGTTCGTCTGTCTGATGAGCGATGGAGAATTGGACTGCGGACAGAATTGGGAAGCTATTATGTTAGCTGGCAAAGAAAAATTGCAGAATCTAACTGTTTTTGTTGATCGCAATAACATACAGATAGATGGCTTCACCGAGGATATCATGCCACTGAATCCTCTGGCGGAAAAGTGGCGCTCATTTAATTGGCATGTACAGGAAATTGATGGGCATAATTTCCGGGCGATTGATGGAGCCTACACGCAAGCTCTAGCAGTCTTCGACAAGCCATCCGTCATCATTGCGTATACAATTCCGTCAAAAGGCATTCCAGAATTTGAGAAAAAGTATGAGTGGCACGGCAAGCCTCCAACAACGCCAGATGAAATCGCCACTGCTCGTGAAGCCCTGCACACCATGAGGACGATGGGAGGGATGGTGAGAGGGGAACATGAATAGACAGACTTCCATTGATTGGAGTATGATTGCAGGATGAATATTGTCTATATTTCATCCGGATATAAAAATATTTATTGAATCTTTGGAGACATTTATGTTATCATAGGCACATGAAACTACGTAATAAAATAAAACTTATTCCATTTGATGATATTCACCAGGAAATGATGCTTAAGCGTCCTGGTTATAAAAAAGCTTATGATGATCTGGAATTTGAATTCGCCCTAATTACAGCTTTAATAAAAGCCAGGGCCAATCAGGACTTGACTCAAAGACAGTTAGCTGAAAAGATAGGTGTTGCACAGTCTGCCCTTGCGCGCTTTGAATCTGGGCGAACAAACCCAACACTATCCTTCCTAAAAAAGGTGACTTCAGGACTGGGACTTAAACTTGCGTTACTTTAGGTTGTGTGGCAATCTTCCAGCTTTCGTGGGATAATTTGGGCATATTCGTTTTCAATTTAAAATATGCAAAATAAAAGATATTGGTTGAGGGGTGGAATTATAATATTAGTATTATCTTTGCTGACTCAATTACTCACCTTCATTCCACAAGGTGATTTGAATTTGTTTTATGCTCTGACGAATGGAATCGCCCTTGAAGGACTTAGTTTATTTTACTACACAGGTTATAATGTGGGATATATCACTCATCCTGTAATAGTTATTATCACTTCCTCAATTATTTATTTCTGCATTGGAATCATTTTCGGTTGGATTTATGGCGAAATTAAGAATAGAAATAAGGTATAATTAGTACATGATTAGTTCTTCCCAAAACCTCAATCCCAAACTCTTCGACACCGATGTCGAACAAATTCCCATTCGCAAAGGCTTTGGTGAAGGGCTATTGAAAGCTGCGGAGTTGGATAAAAGAATAGTTGGTCTTTGCGCTGACTTGGTTGAGTCTACGCAAATGCATCTTTTTAAGCAGAAGTTTCCGGATAGATATGTCGAGATAGGCGTAGCAGAACAAAATTTGGCTAGCGTGGCGAGTGGATTAGCAGCGATGGGAAAAATTCCATTTATTACTTCTTATGCGATGTTTTCACCTGGTAGAAATTGGGAGCAGATCCGCACTACCATTTGCTACAATAATCAGCCGGTGAAAATTGCCGGTTCTCATGCCGGAATTTCTGTCGGACCAGACGGTGGAACTCATCAAGCCGTTGAAGATTTCGCTATTACTCGCGTGATTCCCCGTATGGTTGTCATTTCTCCATGTGATGCTATTGAAGCAAGAAAAGCCACCCTCGCTATTGCGAAAAGCAAAGACCCGACCTACATCCGCCTTGCCAGAGAAAAAACTCCTATCATTACGACAGAAGATTCTCCTTTTGAAATTGGTAAAGCGCAACTTCTTTTTGCTCCAACTGGCGACGCGCGGGCAGATGTAGGAATTATCGCTACGGGTGCTCTTGTTTATAAAGCCTTGAAAGTTGCAGCTGAGCTAGAAAAAGAAAATAAGAAAGTAAAGGTCTTAAATCTCTCAACTATTAAACCGTTAGATGAAGACGCTGTCTGGAGACTTGCTCATGAGACTGGAGCAATAGTGACAGTAGAAGAGCATCAGATAGCCGGGGGAATGGGATCGTCTGTTGCAGAATGTTTAGCAAGACATTATCCAGTGCCTATGGAATTCATAGGAGTAAGAGATCTCTTTGGCCAGTCTGGAACGCCGGAAGAATTATTGGGATATTATGGAATGGGAGAAAAAGATATAAAAGATGCGATCAAAAAAGTGCTGTTAAGGAAGAAGTAAATTTGATATAGTGGTCGAATGGGCATATTTAAATTAAATAAGAAATTTGAGCCAGCCGGCGACCAGCCTAACGCGATCAAAGAATTGACGGAAGGCCTGAAGAAAGGTTATCGCCACCAGACTCTTTTTGGCGCGACTGGGACCGGGAAGACCTATACAGCTGCGTCTGTTATTGCCGACTTTGATAAGCCGGCTTTAGTTATCGCCCACAACAAGACTCTAGCTGCCCAGCTTGCCCAGGAGTATCGAGAATTTTTTCCAGAAAATGCCGTTCACTATTTCGTCTCATATTACGACTACTACCAGCCAGAAGCCTATATGCCCGTGACGGATACATATATAGAGAAGGAGGCCATGATAAATGAGGAAATAGAAAGACTACGCCATGCTTCCACGCAGGCTCTGTTGACCAGGAAAGATGTCATTATTGTGGCTTCGGTTTCCTGCATTTACGGCTTGGGAAGTCCAGTGGAATATGAAAAGGAAAATTTGAAAATATATACAGGCATGGATCTTTCCCGCGCAGACCTAATGCGTAAGTTCGTGGACGTGCATTTCGAAAGGACAAATGCAGACTTGGAATCTGGAACTTTCCGCGCAGTTGGGAATATGATAGAGATCATGCCGGTCAATGATAAGACGGTATTCCGCATCGAGTATGATGGTTCAAAAGTCGGCATTATCATAGAGTTGGACCCAGTTAGTCGCTCTGTCCGTGCAAATCATGAAGTGATTTTTATTTTCCCCGCCAAACATTTTATCAGCAATGATGAGCAGTCAAAGAAGGCTTTTTTAACTATAAAAAAAGAATTGGAGCAGAGGCTGGAGGACTTAAAGAAAGCCGGTAAAAACCTGGAAGCAGAGAGGCTAAAGAGAAGGGTAACCTATGACCTGGCTTTGATAAAGGAAATTGGATACTGCAATGGGATAGAGAATTACTCGCGCCATTTTTCGGGAAAAACGTCGGGAATGCCTCCCGATAGCTTACTTTCGTACTTTCCCCACGATGAGAAAGGAGTCCCCAATTTTCTAACAGTGATAGACGAATCCCATGTTACTGTGCCGCAATTGAACGGCATGTTTGCAGGCGATGCTTCTCGAAAGGAAACTCTGGTAGAATTCGGTTTTCGTTTGCCATCAGCGAAAGATAATCGTCCTCTGAAGTTTAATGAATTTGAAGAAAGAGTTGGACAGACTATATATACTTCCGCCACGCCTGGGCTATATGAAAAAGAAGCTAGTCAGCAGATAGTGGAACAAGTGATCAGGCCGACGGGTCTAGTGGATCCAATAGTAGATGTTAAACCTGTGGCTGAAAAAGGCAAGTATACCGGGCAGATTTTTGATTTCATTTCTGAGGCGGAAAAAGTTATAAAGAAAGGCGACCGAGCCATCGCCACGACGCTGACGAAAAAGATGGCAGAAGACCTCAGCGAATTTCTCAAAGAAAAAGGTATAAAAGCAGAATATCTGCATAGCGATATAAAAACGATTGATCGTATTACCATTCTTACGGAATTCCGAAGGGGCAAGTTTGACTGCCTTGTTGGGGTAAATCTCCTGCGAGAAGGTCTCGACCTACCAGAAGTTTCTTTGATCGGGATTCTCGATGCTGATAAAGAAGGATTTTTGAGATCAGAAACTTCTCTCGTGCAGATCATCGGCCGTGCCGCAAGGAATGTAAATGGCAGGGTGATTCTCTATGCGGACAGTATAACTGTCTCCATGGATAGGGCGATGAAGGAAACAGAAAGGAGAAGAAATATCCAAATTGCGCATAATAAAAAGCATGGCATTACTCCGACGACAATTATAAAAAAGATTCAGGACATCACCGACCAGCTTCGTAGTGAGCATGATAAGGCTGTGCATGAATTGGTGAAGATCGATGAGGAATTGGCAAGGACAAATCCAAAAAAACTGATGAAGATGAAGGAAGAAGCGATGGAAGAAGCGGTCAAAGTGCTGGATTTTGAGACTGCTGCGATTGTTAGGGATGAGATATTGGAATTGAAGAAGATAATAGAGGGTGGTGAGGAGGAGGAGAAAAAGCAAGAGAAAGAGCGAGAGAAAAAGACCACGGAAAAGAAATGGAAGATGGAGGAGAGGAGGGGGTAAAATGGCTTAATAGAGCCGTATTTGGGTATCTACAGCAATCTCTTTACAAAATTACCTGACAATTTTGGTGGTTGTGCCATACTTTACCACGGTTAGTTCTTTAAGTGGCCCTCCCCCCAAAAGTTGCACGCTAAACTTGTATCATTACCCATCTAACATACAAGAAACATGCCCAAACACAGAGTTGCTCCCGACGTGAAGGAGCAGATCATCAATCGAATTAAAAATGATGGAATCACCATCATTCAAGCTGCAGAAGAACATGGAATATCGAAGTC
>CALQZK010000022.1 GCA_943349555.1 Candidatus Nomurabacteria bacterium | reverse complement strand
ATCGGATTGCTTGCGAGCCTCAAATTCCCACAGTTCTGGTTTGAAAGTACGCCACAGGGCAAATTTACGCTTTCTATGGCCTTTGTCCAAAGCAAATACTATGTAGATTCTCTTTCCGAAAATACGAAACGCGGACTTCGCCAAAAAGTCAGAATGGGCATATTCCCAAGCCAAGCGCCTTTGGGGTATCTCAACGATTCGAGAACAAAAACAATCGTGGTGGAAAAGAAAAAATCTCGTATCGTGCGCTTGGCTTTTGAGAAATATGTCAAAGGAAATATGCGACTGGAGGATGTGTCGTCTTTTTTGGCGAAATCCGGTGTTACAACAAGAACCGGAAAGAGAATCTCAAAAACCAAAGCGTCTTTTATCCTCTCCAATCCTTTCTATATCGGTTTATTCAAATATGGTGGTGAAATCCACGAAGGAAAGCACGAGCCAATCATTTCAAAGAAACTTTTTGATGAAGCACAGGAAATGTTGAAGTTTCGTGGTCAGCCAGAGCGTAAACCGCAGAACGAACCTCAACCATTTTGCGGTCTCATTTCCTGTGCTTCATGCGGAATGATGATAACTGGCGAATACAAGGTTAAGAAACAGAAAAATGGAAATGTGCATAATTACACTTATTATCATTGCACGAAAAAGCGAAAGGATATGAAATGTCCCGAACCTTGTATTCGGGAAGAAGAATTGGATCGCCAGTTATCATCCGAAATTCAAAAAGTTTCTTTGCCCAAAGACTGGGCGGAAGAATTGTTAAAAATGGCAGAAAAAGAGTTTAACAATTCCGCCCCGTCTTTGACTGCTAGTGTGAAAGAGAAAGAAACGAGACTAACGGTCATTTCACAAAAGTTAGAACGACTTCTTACAGGTTATCTCGATCAAGTAATTGACCAACCAGATTATTGTTTACAAAAATCAAAATTACTTTTGCAAAAGAAGTCGCTCGAAGAAGAAATGACCTCTCTTTCACACAAGCAGAATGATTGGCTCGAACCGATGAAAGAATGGATAAAAGACGCACAATCCTTGGACAAAATTGCTTCTGATACTGACCTTTTTGCAAAAAAGGTCAAAGCCAAAGAAATCTTTGGCTCGAACCTGCTTCTTGGCGAAAAATTAGTGCGCGCAAGCGCGCCAAAAATTCTGAATTCGTTTGGGAAAATCGGCGGGAATCCTTGGGACGCGCTTCGCGCGTCCCGTATTTTGGCTTCCAAAAAACCGATGAGTTCCCTATTGGTGCGCCGGGGTGGACTCGAACCACCGATGCCCGAAGGCCGGAGATTTACAGTCTCCTGGTATAGCCGCTAACCGACCGACGCATGTAAAGAACATGATCAGTCTAGCATTTTTACTTCTGCATCTCAACTTCCTTCATGATCATTGAGCTTCCACTCTTCTTTTTATTCTTGACTTCAAAAGTAAATTCCGGAGCGGCATTTTCATCCTTACCTTTCTTCATTCCCACAAATATCGTCCCTCCCTTTCCAATGCTCTGTGATATCATCAACCCAGCAACAGGAGTCAGTATCTTATTTTGTATTAATCTCTTAAGCGGACGCGCGCCATAGTGAGGGTTGTATCCTTCTTTTGCAAGGTGGGAGAGAACATCGGCAGTTACAAGTATATTAATTTCCTTTGATCTCAACCTTTCAATGACTCCGTCGACCTGAATCTTCACAATTTTCTCTATAGATTCGCGATTTAAGATGTCGAAAAGAATAATGTCATCAACACGATTGAGGAATTCTGGGCGGAAATAATCCTTCAATGAGTTCATCACCTTATCTTTAGTGTCGATATAATTTTCTTTTTCTTGGTCCTCGACTCCCTTGGCAAAGCCGATTTTCTCCATTTTCTCTATGAACTGCGCGCCAATGTTAGAGGTCATAATAATGACAGTATTTTTAAAATTAACAGTGCGTCCCTTGGAATCCGTCAAACGACCATTGTCCAGAACCTGCAGGAGAATATTGAAAACTTCTGGATGCGCCTTTTCAATTTCATCAAAAAGGATGACGGAATATGGGCGATGGCGGACCATCTCCGTGATGTTACCTCCTTCGTCATGGCCGACATAGCCAGGAGGAGCACCGATGAGCTTGGAGACGGAATGCTTCTCCATGAATTCAGACATGTCCACGCGGATCAATGACTTCTCATCATTAAAGAGGAATTCTGCCAGAGCTTTTGTCAATTCTGTTTTACCAACTCCAGTTGGACCAAGAAAAATGAAGGAACCAATAGGACGATTAGGATCGGCAATGCCGGCGCGCGAACGTTTGATGGTATCAGCAATTTTCTTAACAGCCTCATCTTGTCCCACAATCCTCTTCTTCAAATCATCTTCCATGCGTGTCAGCTTGCGGGCTTCCTCTTCCATCATCCTACTGACTGGAATACCTGTCCAGCGCGCGACGACATCGGCAATATCCTGCTCGGTAATCTCTTCTTTCAAAATTCTGCGAGATGATTGAAGTTTTTTGAGCCTCTTATTTTTATTTTCCAAATCTCTTTCCAGAGCAGGAATTTTTCCATAGCGTATCTCTGCCGCTTTGGACAGGTCGGAGCGAGCTTCGGCGGATTCTGCCTCTAGGCGAAAAGTCTCAAGATCTTTTTTTATCTTCTTTATATCTGTAATTGTCTCCTTCTCATTTTTCCACTTCAATTCCAACTCGGAAGTACTCTCCCTAAGGTCGGCAATATCTTTTTCTATTTTCTGTATTCTTGCTCTAGCGATTTTATCTGTTTCTTTCTTCAACGCTTCCCTCTCTATTTCTAATCTCATGATTTTTCTACGAGTTTCTTCCAATTGCGGAGGCATATTCTCAAGAGAAATTTTCAAGGCCGAGGATGCTTCGTCTATGAGATCAACTGTCTTGTCAGGAAGGAATCTGTCGGAAATGTATCGACTAGAGAGATTGACCGCCGCGACAATAGCATCATCGGTAATGCGTACGCCATGATAAAGCTCGTATTTTTCTTTCAATCCTCGAAGAATAGCAATGGCATCCTCGATAGAAGGTTCTGTCACATGGACAGGCTGGAATCTCCTAGTCAAAGCCGGGTCTTTCTCTATATGCTTCTGGTATTCCTTGAGAGTCGTGGCTCCTATAGCGCGAAGCTCGCCTCTAGCCAGAGCTGGCTTGAGCATATTGCTTGCATCCATAGAACCTTCTGATGCTCCGGCACCTACCAGAGTATGTATCTCGTCTATAAAAAGAATGATTTTTCCGTCTGACCTTTCCATTTCTTTCAAAATATTTTTCAAGCGCTCTTCAAATTCCCCTCGATACTTCGTCCCCGCAATGAGCGAGCCGAGGTCAAGAGAGACCAATTCCTTATCCTTCAAAGATTCCGGCACATCACCCTGCGCCATGCGGAGAGCCAGACCTTCCACTATTGCTGTTTTTCCAACGCCGGCTTCGCCAATGAGAATTGGATTATTTTTCGTCCTTCGCGACAATATCTGGATGACACGCAAGATTTCATTATCCCTACCAATGACAGGATCTAATTTATTTTCCTTGGCCAATTTCGTCAGACTACGTGCATATTTCGACAATGTGCGGAATTTCTTGGGTTTGTCTTCGCCAACTTCACCAGAATTTTTTATTTCCTGAATAATAGCCAGAACCGCAGCGCGTTCTATTTTGAAGCGTACCAATATTTCCTTGGCCTGGCTCTGGACGTCGAAACAACCGACGAAGAGATGTTCGGTGGAAATGAATTCATCCTTCAATGACAACGCAACTTTGCCGGCATGTTCAATAATAGAAGCCAGCTCGGGTGTAAGATAAATCTGATATGAGGGAGACAGAGTGCGTCCACCTTCTGGAGCTTCGATATTTTCCAAGATAACATCCGTCAATAGCATCGTATCTATTTCCATCTTATCGAGTATAGATGCCACCATGCTTTCCTCCTGGAGAATGAGAGCACAGAGAAGATGGACGGGATTGACATGATTCTGTCCGCGCTCAATAGCCAATTCGTGCGATCGGCGAAGGGCTTCCTTTGCTTTTGTGGTGAAATTTGTTAGTGGAGGCATAAAATTATTTAAACATAATTTACTTCACAAGTCCAGGAATGCTCGTCTTCAAGAGATTCGTGGAATAGAAGGAATTGTCTTTCAGAAGCGAGGTGGTTTTAAAGCCGATGACTTGCCCAGAAATATTAAAAAGTGGACTGCCCATCATTATATCTTCTGCTTTAATCGAAGCATTTATTTTTTCTTCTACTGTTCCTTGATAAATTCCCTGGGACAGAAAATATTCTCCTTTGCCTGCTAGGGAAAAGACTGCTTGCCCTAGCTTAATAAATGACGAAAATTCTACAGGATAGATTACATCTTTTTTCTTATCGACTGGAATGATGGGAATAATGAAGACGATATCTCCGTCAATCTGCGACTGTATGACCTGGATCGGGAATTGCTGTCCATTATGGAAGACAGCGACGGGATTTGCGATTGGAGCCACGCTCGCCTTGTCTGTCACTATTACTCCATCTTTCGACACGACTATTCCGAGTCCTATAACAGAATCCATTCCACCCGACTGGGGCTTGATACGCACAAGACTCCTGGAGACTTTTTCTACCGCCTTTGCTGTTTGATCTTCGACACTCGCAACGGCGGCAATACTAGAGCCTGCTGTCCCAGTATCAGACACAACTCTCTCAATCGTCTTTTCAACTACACGATTTATAGTCTGGGTCACACCCATCGGAGCTTGGTCCATGAGGGAGACGGTGACAATCCCCGTGGCGATAGATGTCACGAAGCTGACGAGAAGTGTGAGAAGGATTATTTGCTGTTTCGAGAGATGTTCCATGCACTAATTATATGCGCTGGAAAGTATTTTAGCAATTATTTTTAAAGTTTTTTTAATATCGCCATTTGTTGTCGCACGACCAAAGGAAAATCGCACCGAGGTCCCACTGTCTGCCCCTATCGCCTTCAACACGTACGACTCATCCTCATCTTTCAGACAGGCACTTTTTGTAGAGCATTCTATGCCTTTCGCATCAAGTTGAAGGACAAAGAATTCATTGTCGATGTTTGGAATAGAAACATTTAATATATGTGGCGAAGTTTTTTCTACAGAACCATTCGCCCCTCCATTTATTTTTATTGCCGGATTTATCTTTTGCAAACCTTCAATAAAATAATTTTTCAATTCGCCAATTCTTACTGATTCCTTTTCACGCATTTTATCTCCAATCTCTAGGGCAAGCGCAACACCGGCAATGCTGGGAAGGTTTTCTGTACCTGACCTATGAAATTCTGCAACACCTCTTTTTACATAAAGAATTCCCATACCGCGCGGTCCATATATTTTTGCCCCATCCAAAGTCATCATATCTACTCCCATTTTCTCAACATGCAGTGCTAAATAGATAGCCTGGCAGGCATCGGTGTGAAAGAGAATTTTTGTATTAAACTTTTTCGCTGCGTTTCGGACAATTTTCGCTATCTCTCTTATCGGCTGTATGATTCCGATTTCATTATTCACAAGCATAATAGAGACGAGGACTATTTCTGGACTAATTGCTTTTTTCAATTCTTCTAAATCTATGAGACCATCCTTATCTACAGAAATATGAGTAGCTTTCGTATTTTTTATAATAGAAGAATGTTCAATTGCGCTTATAATAATGTGCTTGTCAGCGAAATTTCCCAGCACAAGATTATTTGATTCCGTTCCGCCAGAGGTAAATATTATTTCATCTGGATGAGCATGTATAATGTCTGCAATTTTTTTCTTTGCATTAAGCACTGCATTTTTCGCCTTTACCCCAGACGAATATAAAGAGGATGGATTTGAATAATCCTTGCTTGAATACTTCTTCATCTCCTTCGTGACCCTTTTGTCTATAGGGGTTAATGAGGCGTAGTCTAAATATATTCTTTTCATGCTATTTGATTCTTGTAAAAAGTATTCTATACTTCAACCATGAATCTAGCAATATCTGCTCCCGATCTCTACATTATAGCTTTTGGTGTGCTTACATTAGCAATACTATTACTTTTGATCATGATTGTCGATCTTAAAAGCAAATTGAAGAAATTTTTGATCGGGAGTAAAACAGAAAATTTAACAGAGTCTGTGGAGTCCATACAAAGTTCTCTCAAAGAAACAGGAATCTTCCAGGAAGAAATGCGCGACTACTTGACTACTGTAGAAAAGCGCTTGAAGAAAAGTGTCCAAGCCGTACATACAGTCCGCTTCAATCCCTTCAAAGGTACAGGTTCCGGAGGTAATCAGAGTTTCGCTACAGCTTTCTTAAACGAGAACGGCGACGGAGTGGTCATCTCCACTCTCTATGCACGCGAGCATATCAGCATCTTTTCCAAGCCTGTGAAAAAAGGCATTTCGGAGTACGAACTATCCGAAGAAGAAAAAGAGGCAGTCGCGGGAGCAATGGCGATGGTAAAATAAGGGTTTTTATGATACAGTACTTGGGTTATGCAAAAATCGGCAAATGCAAAGGAGTTCGTAAAGAGGCCACCTATTGTTGTTATAATGGGCCACATAGATCACGGCAAGTCTACGCTTCTTGACTATATCCGCAAAACAAATATTGTCGCCGGAGAAGCCGGAGGTATCACCCAACACTTAGGTGCTTATGAAGCTGTGCACGGCGAAGACAAAATAACTTTTCTAGACACCCCAGGTCACGAAGCCTTCTGCGCCATCCGCGAGAGAGGAGCTCATGTCGCTGACATTGCCATACTTGTTGTCTCTGCGGAGGACGGAGTCAAACCACAGACAATTGAAGCATTGAAATGTATTCAAGCAGAGAAAATTCCCTTCATCGTGGCGGTTAATAAGATGGATAAACCAGGAGCCAATGCTGACAGGACAAAACAAAGCCTGGCGGAAAATGAAATTTATGTGGAAGGATACGGAGGTGATGTGCCTGTCGTCCCTATTTCTGCCCTAACTGGAGCTGGCATACCAGAACTCCTAGACATGATCATGCTCATTGCCGGAATGCAAAGCTTGCAGGGAAATACGGATAAGCTCGCCGAGGGAGCAATTATAGAAGCAGGATTGGATAATAAGAAAGGAATTTACGCGACCCTGCTCATCAAAGATGGAACCTTGAAAAGCGGGCAATATATAGTAGCAGAAGACGCATATTCCCCTGTCAGGATTTTGGAAGACTTCCAAGGTAAGGCCATCAAGTCCGCAACTTTCTCCAGCCCTGTGCGCGTAACCGGCTTCAATAAAGTTCCAGCAGTCGGTGCGACTTTCCAGGTCTTTGATGATAAGAAAGAAGCAGAAACAAAAGCGGGATTGTTCAAACCAGAAGCAAAGTCAATGCAAAATTCGGCAATGCATGCAGAGGATAACAATAAACTATCAATTATTGTTCCTTTGATAATTAAAGCCGATGCTATTGGAAGCATTGATGGCATAAAGCATGAACTTGGAAAAATAAAAAATGAGAAGGTCTCTCTGAAAATTGTCGCGGAAGGAATTGGCAATATAAATGAGAGTGATATAAAGACCGCGCAGTCCAATCCGAACATCATTATCCTCGCCTTCAATTCCAAATTAGATTCAAAAGCAAAAAGCATATTGGAACGCTCATCTGTTAGACTGGAATCATTTAAGATAATTTATGACCTCATTGAATTTGTGAAAAATACGGTCATTTCTAAAGTTCCCAAAGAATACATCGACGAAGTCAGCGGCATTGCCAAAGTCCTAGCCTTATTCAGCAAGAGCAAGGATAAGCAGATCCTAGGGGGTAAAGTCCAGGAAGGCAGTTTGCTCATCGGCTCTGAAGTAAAAATTCTGCGCAGAGATGCGGAGATTGGCAGAGGAAAAATAAAGGAACTCCAGCAACAGAAAGCCAAGACAGATGAAGTGCGAGAGGGATATGAATTCGGCTCTCTCATAGAGTCGAAAATAGAAATAGCGATTGGGGATAAAATTCAGGGATTCAGAGTGATTGAAAAGAAATAACATGGACCCACGAGATGAAAAACTGAGAGAATTAGTACGGGCGGTGGCGGCAGAGTTTATGCAAAAAAACTCCAACTACACTTCCCTCATCACCATCACCGATGTCTCCATATCGGACAAAGGTCAACGTGCAACCATCTTCTTTACTGTTCTTCCAGATGACAAAGAGAAAGGTGCCTTGGACTTTGCCAAGAGGATGAGAGCGGAATTCCGGGAATTCTTCGCTGGCAAAGCGCGCATGCGGGCTCTTCCCTTCTTTGACTTCGCTATCGACAAGGGAGAGAAGAACCGCCAGCACATAGACGAAATCTCCAGGAATGTATAGAATATAGAAGGTAGGATGAGACAAGGAGAGGAAAATGTAAAAGAAGAGATGGAAATAGGGCCACGTAGAAAAGTGGTAATTCGGAGATCTGCAAAATCTCTATGCGCGAGTTCGATTCTCGCCGTGGCCTCCATGCTCGGGTGGTGGAATTGGTTTACACAGCAGACTTAAAATTTGCCGCCGTAAGGCATGTGGGTTCGACTCCCACCCCGAGCACAAAAATTTGATTGCTAATTTATCAAAAATCTGTTACATTTTTTGACATTGGCTATTGACGATGCGCCCATAGCTCAGCTGGTAGAGCAGATCCCTCTTAAGGATAAGGTCGTAGGTTCGATCCCTACTGGGCGCACAAGATGTAATAAAAGTGATAGTATTACATTGTAGAAAATAACATGCCGGGATGGCGAAATTGGCAGACGCACT
>CALQZK010000021.1 GCA_943349555.1 Candidatus Nomurabacteria bacterium | reverse complement strand
TATTTTAAAAATAAAAAACAAGGCAAAGATACCAAAGAGCAGGATCAGCAGAACATTTTAACTTTCAGAATCCAGCCGGATGAGGGAATAAAAATAAAGTTCTTCGTCAAGACCCCCGGCTTCGGCATGAATATCGAGCCGAAGACCATGAAGTTCAAGTACAGCGACTCTCCAGCTTTCCAGGAACTGCCCGATGCATATGAGCGAGTCTTGTATGATGCGATCACTGGAGATCAGACCCTTTTCACCAGTACAGATGAAGTGCTGGCTGCTTGGAAATTCATCACCTCTGTTTTGAACACTTGGAACAGCCTGCCTCTTATGGTATATAAGAAGGGATCATCGCTATAATATGTCACTATCCATCGGCATCGTCGGCCTGCCAAACGTTGGAAAATCCACACTGTTTAATGCTCTTACGAAGAAGAGTGTACTTGTGGCTAATTATCCTTTTGCCACCATTGACCCATCCGTAGGAGTAGTAGCCGTGCCAGATGAACGCTTGAATAAGTTGTCTGAATTTTCAAAATCAATAAAGACAGTTCCTGCTGCGATAGAATTTGTGGATATTGCAGGATTAGTGAAAGGAGCTTCGGCGGGTGAAGGTCTTGGCAATCAGTTCCTGTCGAATATCCGCGAAACTGACGCGATAGCGGAAGTTGTGAGAATTTTCGAAGATGACAACATTATCCATGTCGATGGAAAAATAAATCCACTAAAGGATATCGAAGTCATAAATCTGGAGCTGATTCTGGCTGACTTGGAAACGGTGTCAAAAAGGCTGGTCAATTTAGGACGAGATATAAAAGCTGGCAAGAAAGAAGCGATATTGGAAGGGAAGTTGGTAGAAAAGCTGAAATCTTTACTCGAGGCTGGAAGCCTGGCTTCTACAGTTGAAGCAGATGAGTTCGAAAAGCCATTTTTGGAGCATCTTCATTTACTGACATCAAAACCTTTTATGTACGTTTTAAATAAAAAAGCTGGGTCAAAAAATCTCGATGAAATAAATGATGAAAGGTTTAAGGCTCTGGTGAAATTTTTCACAGATTCCGGCGCCAAGTGGGTGATAGTAGATGCCGGCATTGAGCAGGAGTTGAAAGATATAGATGAGAAAGATAAAAAAGAATTCCGCGAAGGGCTGGGAGCGAAGGATGACGGAATTGATAATTTGATTAAAAAAGGATATGAACTTCTTAATCTCATTACATATTTCACGACAGGCGTAGACGAGACCCGCGCCTGGACTATAATAAGAGGTTGGACTGCACCAGAGGCAGGCACTGCCATTCACGGAGACTTCAAGGATAAATTTATCCGGGCGGAAGTCATCAGCTGGAGTGAATTTTTAAAGAAAGGTCTAGTCCGCACAGAAGGCAAGGAGTATGTGGTGAAGGATGGGGATGTGGTAGAATTTAAGATATGACCCCCTACGACCATTCAAAAATAGAAAAAAAGTGGCAGAAATACTGGGAATCAAAGAAGATTTTCCGCGCCAGTGATGACATAAAGAAAAAGAAGTTTTATAGCCTCATAGAATTCCCATACCCCTCTGGAGATGGTCTGCACGTCGGACACATCAGGAGCAACACTGCTATGGACATCATCTCCCATAAGCGCAGAATGGAAGGATACAATGTTCTCTATCCTATCGGTTGGGATGCCTTCGGTTTACCGACGGAAAATTATGCTATCAAGACCGGCATTCAGCCTGCCGTAGTTACAAAGAAAAATACTGATACTTTCCGCAGACAGCTCAAAGCTCTTGGCTTTTCCTTCGACTGGTCTCGAGAAATAAATACTACGGATCCCAAATATTATAAATGGACTCAATGGATTTTCCTGCAATTCCTAAAGAAAGGTCTGGCGTATAAAAAGAAAATGGCCATCAACTGGTGTCCAAAATGTCTCATCGGCCTTGCCAATGAAGAAGTTGTAGATGGAGGATGCGAGCGCTGTGGGACGCCCGTCGTGCAGAAAGAAAAAGAGCAGTGGATGCTTGCAATTACAAAATATGCTGATCGACTAGACAAAGACCTTGATGATGTGGATTTCCTAGAAAAGATAAAAATCCAGCAGAGGAATTGGATCGGGAAAAGTGAAGGAGCGGAAATAGAATTTTCTTTGAAGGGCGATTCAAGGAAAATCAAAGTCTTTACCACTCGTCCGGATACGATCTTTGGAGTCACATATATTGCATTGTCTGCAGATCATGAGTTGGCATCTCTTGCTACAAAAGGCTTGAAGGCAATCAATCCCGCAACAAAAGAAGAAATTCCGGTTATGGTCACTGACTATGTTTTGTCTGACTACGGCACTGGAGCAGTCATGGCAGTTCCGGCGCATGATGAGAGGGACGCAGATTTTGCTAAGAAGCATAATTTACCGATCAAAGAAATTGTTTTGCAGGATAAAAAAGAAATGACGGAGAAATTTGGCAAGGTAGTGACAAAGTATAAATTGCGTGACTGGATATTTTCTAGACAACGGTACTGGGGAGAGCCGATACCTGTGGTCCATTGCGAGAATTGTGGGATTGTGCCAGTGCCAGAAAAAGATTTACCTCTCAAATTGCCGAAAGTAAAAAACTACAAACCAACAGAAACCGGCGAATCCCCTCTGGCTGAAATTTCCAAATGGGTCAATACAAAATGTCCGAATTGCAAAGGTAAAGCCCGCAGAGAAACAGACACCATGCCGAACTGGGCAGGTTCCAGTTGGTATTACTTGCGATATGTAGATCCAAAAAACAAAAAGGCATTTGCCAGCCGAGTAAATCTAGATCATTGGACTCCTGTAGATTGGTACAACGGGGGTATGGAGCACACTACTTTGCACCTCCTTTATTCTCGCTTCTGGCATAAATTTCTCTTTGACCTCGGTCTTGTTCCTACAAGCGAACCATATCAGAAGCGTACCTCGCACGGTCTAATCCTGGCAAAGGGTGGAGCAAAAATGTCGAAGTCAGTGGGCAATGTCGTCAATCCCGATAGTATTGTAAAAGCTGTTGGCGCTGATGCTTTGCGCGTCTATGAAATGTTCATGGGACCTTTCGACCAACACATTGCTTGGGATGAGAATGGGATAGTCGGTACACGCCGGTTTATTGAGAAGGTGTGGAAGTTAAGGGAGAAAGTTGCGGCAGGCGATAAAGTCACAATCCACAAAACCATAAAAAAGGTTTCAGAGGATATAGAAAATATGAAATTCAATACTGCGATAAGCTCATTGATGATCGCTGTTAATGATTTGGAAAAATCTACATCAGTATCTCGCGCCGATTATTCCACACTTCTCCAACTCTTCGCCCCTTTTGCTCCGCATGTTTGTGAAGAGTTGTGGGTAAACTTGGGAAATAAGAAATCCATTTTCCTTTCAACTTGGCCATCTTACGACTCGTCTAAAATCACCGATTCTGTGGTAAAAGTAATGGTCCAGGTCAATGGCAAGGTTAGGGCAAGTTTCGAAGTCAGTCCAGAAACAGACGAAGAAAGCTTAAAAAAGATAGCACTAGATATGCCCGAGGTGAAAAAGTGGACAGAGGGAAAAGAAATTAAAAAAATTATTTCTGTGAAGGGTAGGTTGGTAAGTATAGTAATATGAGCCATCTCACACATTTGACTTATATACAATAAGGTGATAAAACTATAAACAACATATGGTAACTATAACTTTCAAACCCAAAACCTCCAGCAAGAACCTCATGTCTGTTCTGCCTGACCGTGCCAGAGACATCATTGTCAGTCGATACGGTCTAGGAAAGAACACAGAAAAGCTGACTCTTGATGCAATTGGAAAGGGATATGGAATTACCCGCGAGCGAGTAAGACAGATAGAGAATTACGCCATTGCCAATATCAGAAAGTCAGATGCCTACAAAGCCGAGAGAGCCGTCTTTGGAGAATTGGAAAATCTTATTCACTCTCTGGGAGGCATCGTTGTAGAAGAGGATTTCCTAGGCTCACTTTCCAAAGACAAATCTCTCCAGAACCACATCAATTTCCTTCTTGTTATTGGAGATAGCTTCAAGAAGAAAAAGGAGGATGATGACTTCAAGCATCGATGGCATGTCAATGAAGCCTTGGCCAAGCAAGTCGAGCAGTCTCTTCGTCAACTCTATGCCGGACTTAATGACAAAGATCTATTGCCAGAATCGGAAATGATTGGAAAGTTTTTGGAGCACCTCGAAGGTGTTTCTGAGAGATATAAGAATCAGGAAGTCGTACGAAGATGGCTCAATCTTTCCAAATCTGTGGACAAGAATGCTATCGGAGAATGGGGAGTTACTCGATCTCCGAATATCAGAACAAAGGGAATGAGAGATTATGCCTTCCTTGTCATACGTAAGCACGGCTCCCCAATTCACTTTAAGGAAGTGGCAAAGCAGATCAGTATTATTTTCAAAAAGAAAGCGCATGTTGCAACCACCCACAATGAGCTTATAAAAGACCCTCGCTTTGTCCTTGTCGGACGCGGACTCTATGCACTTGCAGAATGGGGATATATGTCTGGGGTTGTCAAAGATGTTATCGCCAAAATCTTGGAAAAGCATGGTCCGCTTACGAAAGAGGAGATTGTAGACAAGGTGCTAAAAGAGCGCTATGTCAAGGAGAACACTATTATGGTCAATCTACAGAATCAGAAGCATTTCAAGAAAGACAAAGAGGAAAGGTTCAGTGCTGTGGTATAATATTGAGCATGATCCGTTTCGGCGATCACCTAACTTATCTATATTCGCAGTTCCAGGCTACGCTTCTGCCTAGTGTTCTTGATATATCTATTTTTTTATCTTTGCCGGTTCTAACCATTCTATTATTTTATATCTTCTGGCCTCTATGGGTCAGTTATGTCCGCGGATACAATTTCCTTAATTTAAAGTACACAGTTCTGGAAATAAAGTTGCCAAAGGAAACTTACAAATCCCCCGCCGCCATGGAACTCCTTCTCCATGCATTCCACAATACTGCAGACGGAGGCTGGTTCAAGAAATACTGGAAAGGGGAAACGCGCCCTTGGTATTCCCTGGAGTTGATTTCCATAGAAGGGCAAGTGAAATTTTTCATATGGACAGAAGATATGAGAAAAATCGGGGTCATGTCCGCTCTCTATGCACAGTTTCCAGGAATTGAAGTTACCGAAGTCGAGGATTATGCCAAGAGTATGAAGTATGATCCGCTTACTATGAAGGTTTGGGCAGCGGAATTTGAATTCGCCAAGCCAGATCCATATCCCATCAAGACATATATCGACTATGGATTGGATAAGGATCCGAAAGAAGAATTCAAAGTGGACCCATTGGTGCCAGGCATAGAATTCCTAGGAAGTGTCGGACCCAACCAGCAGATTTGGATACAGTTTATGATTCGTGCGCACAAAGGTGAACAATCTAAGCCTGGAACTCTCTTTAAAGAAACTGATGCCTGGAAGGATGCGGCACAAAAAGAAATAAATGAGATAATGAAGCGTGATGAAAAGACCAAAGTTGCCGGGGATAAAGATAAGGAAAGTGGAAGAGTCATACCTCCGACTTTGAGCGAACATGAGAAGATGTTGGTAGAGTCTCTAAGTAGGAGCATTACAAAACTTGCATTTGATGTAGGTATTCGTGTTCTCTATATCGCCAAGAAAGAATCATTTGATACACCCTTCGGCATTGGAGGTTGTATGTCTTTCTTTAAAAATTTCAACGCTGAACACATGAATAGCTTGAAATCAAGGAAAAAATGGACTGCAACCCTCGATGAACCTTGGAAGGATTTCAAGGATATTCGCAGAAATCGCTTTGCCAGAGAAGGTATTATGGCCTATAAAATGCGTTCATTCTTCTACACACCTTTTGTCGAGGATCCTCCAATCGTCATGAATACGGAGGAATTGGCAACCATGTATCATTTCCCCGGTTCTGTTTCCGGCACACCTTCTCTTGAAAGAGTTCCTTCGAAGAAGGGTCAAGCTCCAGCGAATCTTCCTGTATGAGGTTTTTCTGGCTAAAGTTAGGAGGAACATTTTTTCTAGCTCTTTTTGTCATGCTCTTCTTCGCTTCTTTACCACCGAAAAATTTCCCAGCAGGCCAGACGGTCCACATTTCCAAGAATACTCCTCTCTCCGAAGTTTCCAATCTCATCTGGTCCAAGCATGCCATTACCTCGCCATTTCTTTTTAAATACATAATCTTCGTTCTCTATGGACAGAGAAATGTAGTTGCTGGCGACTATCTTTTCTCCAGGCCCACGTATGTCTGGGTAGTGGCAAATAGGATGGTAAAGGGAGAGCAAGGATTGCCGAAAATAAAAATTACGATTCCAGAAGGTAGTACCTCCAAGGACATTGCCTGGATTTTATTAAAAAATATTCCAGATTTCGACGCTCCGTATTTTGCAAAAATCACCGCCAATTCCGAAGGCTATCTTTTTCCTGACACATATTTCTTCTATCAGAATTCTTCACCAGAGGAAATTGTGGATTCTCTGAAAGGGTCTTTCAAAAACAAGATCAATTCCTTTTTTTCCAGCATCAACTTGTCGGGAAGGAAATTGGAGGACATCATTACCATGGCCTCGATCGTAGAAAGGGAAGCGGCGAATAGCAAGGACCGTGCAATCATCGCTGGAATTTTGTGGAAGCGGTTGGACATCGGCATGCCGTTACAAGTAGATGTGGCCTTGGATACTTATGATTATAAAGGTCTTCCACGAGGTGGTCCGATAGCGAATCCTGGAATTGATTCTCTGAAAGCTGTTTTGAATCCAACTCCGACTAAGTATTTTTATTACCTCTCTGATAAGGATGGAGTGATGCATTATGCTGTTGACCATAAGGGACATATAGCGAATAGGGTTAAGTATTTGAATAAATAAAAGATAAAAAAGAAATAAAAAAGGGGACGCTGCATTGCTGCGAGCGCCCACCCCTCGAACTCACTTTCTAAATTATCCCTTCTTGTCGGAGGCATGTGACTATCTCCGTCTTGCAAATAATTTTTGCATCTAACTTATTAAGGATTGATGTCAGACTAGGGACATCTATTTGTCCATATAAGAAGCATAACATTTGTTTTCTCCCCCGCCCTATCTCTGCCAGTGCTACTAGAGGCTCAAGTCCAAGTCCAATATCAACTATTGCGAATCTGATATTTGGATTTGCAGCGATCACTTTGAAAGCGGGATTTTTTGCATCGCTCATATATACCACATGCCCGCCCATGTGTAGTACGTGAATGATCAAATCTTTGATCTCACCGTCTTTTTCTTGCAGGAATACATCCACTTTTTTTCCTTTGGTTAATCTTTATACGTTATGTTGCCTGAATCCATTACAAATGGTACAATGCAGGACATGAAAAGTCAAGGAAAAGTCTTCGTTGGTATGTCTGGTGGAGTTGATAGCTCGATATCCGCCGCATTGTTAAAGAAAGGTGGTTACCATGTTACGGGTGTCTTTATCAAAGTCTGGCAACCTGACTGGCTAAAAGATAAGGCAGCCTGCACATGGAAAGAGGATAGGCTGGATGCCATGAGAGTCTGTGCAAAACTGGAAATTCCTTTTATTACTCTTGATCTGGAAAAGGAATACAAAAAAGAAGTCGTAGACTACATGGTTGGCGAATACCGCGCCGGCAGGACGCCTAATCCCGATGTCATGTGCAATAGATATGTAAAGTTCGGGGGATTCTATGATTGGGCAATTGGGCAGGGCGCTGACTTCATTGCTACAGGACACTATTGTATAAATAAAAATGGCAACTTACTCATGGGGCATGATCAGAATAAGGACCAGTCATATTTTCTTTGGACCATAAAAAAGGAGCAGCTACAGCACGTACTTTTCCCAGTGGGTAATATAGAAAAGAGCGAGACCAGGAAATTGGCAAAAAAGTTCGGCCTGCCGAATGCGGAGAAGAAAGACAGTCAAGGTCTCTGCTTCATCGGCAAGATAGACATAAAAGAATTCCTTTCTCATTATATAGAATCAAAAAAAGGGAATGTGCTGGATGAAAAGGGCAATGTTGTCGGCTCTCATAATGGGGCTCTTTTCTATACTATCGGTGAGAGGCACGGGTTTGTTATTACAGAAAAGACTCCAGATGATTCACCTTGCTATGTGATTTCGAAGGATGTGGAGAATAATACAATTACTGTGGGGAATAGGATACAGCAAGAGAAAATAGGAATAAAGAGAATCAAGATTAAAGATATAAATTGGATTTCAGAAATACCAAAAAAAGATTCTATCCTATATGCAAGATCCAGATACAGAGAAACTTTGCAGAAAATAAAAATGATAGATGAAAATACAGTAGAATTTAAGAAAGAGCAGACAACTATTTCTCCTGGGCAGTCCCTCGTTGTCTATGATGGAAATGTGTGTGTGGGTGGTGGTATAATCATGTCATGAACCATCCAGTAACAATCACCAAAGCCGATGGGACTAGAGAACTTTTTGCAGAAGCCAAGCTCATAAATTCCCTGGAAAATGCCGGAGGAAGCACAGAAATCATAGCGAGAATTGTGAAGCATGTAGAAAAAGAAATGCATGATGGCATGCCGACAAGTGAAATCTACCAGCATGCCTTCAAGCTCCTCCATCAATATTCTCTGCCTATCGCCATAAAGTATTCTTTACGTAGAGCTTTGTCCGAGCTCGGTCCAGACGGCTTTCCTTTTGAAAAATATGTGGCAAGAATTTTCCAGGAATGGGGCTACGAGACATTGACGGATCAGCAGATAATGGGAGGGTGCGTTTCCCACGAAGTTGATGTCGTGGCATGGAATAGGGAAAAATTAGTAATGGTCGAAGCGAAATTCCACAATGAATTTCTCTTGAAGTCAGACTTGAAAGTCATGCTGTATATAAAGGCCAGATTTGATGACATCAGAGAAAATACTTTTAATTACGGCGGTTCTAATCGCAGGTTGGATGAAGGCTGGCTGGTCACAAATACGAAATTTACGGATCAGGCTATCAAATACGGCGAATGCAAAGGGGTAAAATTGCTCGGTTGGAATTATCCGAAAGAGATGAATCTGCAGAAAATCATAGAATCATTGCACTTGCACCCATTTACATGTCTTGCCTCTCTTTCAAATGTCCATAAGAAAAATCTTTTGGCAAAAGGCGTTGTGCTTTGTCGTGACCTTTCCGAGCATCCGGAATATTTAAAGGAGATAGGGATGAAGGATGAAGAAATTTCCAAAGTAAAAGAAGAATTAAGAAATTTAAATGTCTAAATGGAATCTCAAATTGCTATATTCCTCAACAGAAGATCAACAAATTGAAAAAGATTTGAGGATAATGGAGGAGAAGTGTGAAAAGTTTTCTAAAAGATTCGACACAGTTTCTAAAAGCTATATGACCAGTACGCTAGCTTTGCTGGAAGCTCTCAAGGAATATGAAAATTTAAATATTATTCTAGAATGCAAGCCTTTTCTTTACTTTAATTATTTAAAAGATACTGACTCCGCAAATAATAAAGCCACTTCCGCCATTTCCCTCATCGCCAATCGCCAAGCCAAGGCTCTCAATCAAATCAGCTTTTTCGAAATCTCCCTGGGCTTGGTTCCAAAAGAAAAACAGAAAGAATTTCTCTCCAGTGCCGAGCTTTCAAAATTTAAAGTTTTTTTGAGTCGAGTCTTCCAGGATGCCAGATATAATCTCTCTGTTCCAGAAGAAAAAATTCTAAATCTGAAGTCCCTTCCGGCATGCGAAATGTGGATCGATGGTAATGAAAGAGCGCTAGGACAGCTGTCTGTGAAATGGAAAGGTGAAATCCTGCCTTTGCCCAGAGCACAGAAGCTGATCCATACTCTTGCAAAGGCTTCAGAAAGATATAAAGTCAGTGACCTTGTAACTGAACAGCTAAAGAGCATTGCGCCTTTTTCTGAAGCGGAAATAAATGCTGTATATACAGATAAAAAGATAAATGACGAGCTTCGAGGTTATGCTTTGCCATATGAAAATACTGTACGTTCCTATCGCAATGATCCAGAGGTTGTGAAAAAATTAGTGGAGACTGTCACCGCTGGATTTCCCATTGCTCACCGCTTCTATAAGATTAAAGCGAAATTACTGAAATTGAAGAAGTTAAGATATACCGACAGGATGGCTGATGTTGGAAAAATAAAATCAGAGTTCGACTTTGCCAAATCGCTAGAATTTTTGAAAAATACATTTGGGAAAATAGATAAAAAATATGCTGACATTCTAGAAAAATATTCCAAGCAAGGACAAATTGATGCAGTGCCGAAAATTGGCAAAAAAGGTGGGGCATATTGCTGGGGTTCATATTCCAATCCTACTTTCGTTCTTCTTAATCATACCGATGACCTCAATTCCTTGACCACTTTCGCACACGAAATGGGGCACGCCTTCCATACGGAACTCTCCCGTCAGCAGGGAATTATGTACTACAATTATTCCACTTCTTTGGCGGAAACTGCCAGCACCCTTTTCGAATCCATTGCTATGGAAGCCGTCTTT
>CALQZK010000020.1 GCA_943349555.1 Candidatus Nomurabacteria bacterium | reverse complement strand
CCAGACCCCTCCTGCGGGCGGGAAGAGAGCCGAGGCAGGGCGAAACTAAAACCCCAGTAAAACTGCTCGCCCTGCCGAGTCCATTTACTAGAATTCAAAATCGAGATTTTCTTGGAAAAAAGTTCGGATTTTGTTCAAAACACCCAGCAGAAAAGAAAAATCGCGTTTTTCGCTAGAAACAGGAGTGGCGGAGGCGGGCGCCACTCCTGTTTCTGCGAGGATTCCCCAAGGGTTTTTGAAAACAAGGGAAAGGGCGCGGGAGGCGAGGATTATCAGCGATATATAACATAAAAAAACTCTATGAATAAATTTTTTCTTTACGCGAGGAAATCCACCGACGAACCTGATCGTCAGATTTTGAGTATTGAAGCGCAGATCACAGAATTAAAGGAATTTGCCGTGCGAGAGCATTTGGATATCGTAGATACCTTTATAGAATCTCAGACGGCTAAAGAGCCGGGCAGACCAATTTTTAATAACATGCTCTCGCTCATAGAGAAAGGAGTAGCTTCGGGCATTTTAGCTTGGCATCCAGATCGTCTCGCAAGGAACAGCATTGATGGTGGAAAAATCATCTATCTATGCGATCTTGGCATGATCAAAGAGCTCAAATTTCCGACATTTTGGTTTGACTCCACCCCTCAAGGCAAATTTATGTTAAATATCGCCTTTGGTCAGAGCAAATACTATGTTGATAACCTTTCAGAGAATGTGAAGCGTGGACTTCGACAAAAGGTCAGACGGGGCGAGCAGAGCGGACAAGCTCCGACAGGATACTTGAATGACAAGGTGAATAAAAAGATGGTACCTGATCCGGAGAGGTTTCGCCTCGTCAGGAAAATGTTTGAAGTCTACGCTACTGGCAACTATTCTCTGAAAGCCACAAAAAATTTGCTCGTCGAAAAAGGACTCACGTCGAAAAATGGAAAAGTTCTCGGCATTTCAAATACACAGATGATTCTACAGAATCCTTTCTACTATGGAATGTTCCTTTTCAACAAAGAGCTGTATCAAGGAAAACACGAGCCTGCTATTTCAAAGAAACTTTTTGACAAGTGTCAGGAGATATTCGCGAGAAACGCACATCCGATGAAGCGAGGTATCAACAAGCATGTTTTTCGCGGACTTTTGAAGTGTGCAGAGTGTGGTTGTAGTATTACAAGTGAAGTGAAGAAAGGTCACACATACTATCGCTGTACTAAAAAAAGAGAACCCTGCACACAACCATATGTCCGTGAAGAATCCCTCGCTTCACAAATCAATGACACTATTCAAAAAGTTTCTTTGCCCGAAGAATGGAAAGAATTCATGCTCTCTGAATTGGAATCAGATCGCATGAATACTTTCCAGAGCGATTCCCTTTACATTCAAAATCTCAAAAATCAGATAAAGGGTGTTGAGGAGACACTGGATAGGCTTCTTGATGCGCATTTGGACAATACGATCACGAGTGAAGAATACACCACTAAGAAGCAGAAGCTCCTCAACCAGAAAATCGATTTTTCGGAGAAATTAAGCGATTTTGAACGAAAAGGGAATCGTTGGCTCGAACTTAGCAAACAGTTTATTATATCGAGCAATCAAGGCGTATCTATAGCTTCCGGAGAAAATCTTGAAGTAAAAAGAGATTTCCTCAAAAAGATTGGCTCGAACCCCCTCCTCGCCTCCCGCGCCCTTTCCCTTGATTTCAAAAACCCTTGGGGAATCCTCGCAGAAACAGGAGTGGCGCCCGCCTCCGCCACTCCTGTTTCTAGCGAAAAACGCGATTTTTCTTTTCTGCTGCGGGAGTTGGAATCGGACCAACATTCACGGCTTCAAAGGCCGCTGTACTACCATTATACGATCCCGCAATACACCTAGATACATCATCAAAATACCTTAAAAATGAGGTTTTTTCAAGTTGACAACATTTTTTACTTTGCTTTGATTGAGACAAGAAGGAAACTTTCGGCCCCATGATTCACAGCATCACACTTGCGGAAGGTTTTTTTCGTTTATAGGTCAGTCTTGAGGAAACATTGATATGAGATATTTCTTGCCAGGCGTAAACCTACCCACACACCTCTATAACCGCCAGCTCCAATGGCAAAGATTCAATATACGACCTTCCAATAGAATCGTAGGCTTTGAGAAGTTCCAGAAGAACACGGGGAGAAATGTCGGCAATTACAGAAAGAGTTTTGTAATCCTCTTCAGAAAAGTGCTCTTTTAACTCCTTCTCCATCCCCGGAGCATTTCTTAAAAGAATAATCGTACGAACTTTTTCTAGGACTAGAGCCGCAAAAGTCTTCATGGAAATATTGCCCTCTGCCACTTTCACTAAAACAGCGAGGGCTTTTTCTTTTTCTTTTTTTGACAATGCGGAGATAAAGTCATTGACCAAGCTTCCCTTCGGTGCTCCGGTGATTTTCTCCACTTCGGAGATTGAGACTTTCTTGTCTTCAGATGAACTGACAACTTTCTGCAATATTCCCAAGCTGTCACGGAAGGATCCGTCGCCAAGCAATGCAATCAGATCCGCAGCGCCGGTTTCTAGCGCATAACCTTCTTTCTTCGCCACTTTGGAGACATGCTGTTTGAGAATTTCTCGTGACGGCTTCTTGAATGTGAAAACTTGGCAGCGGGAGACCACCGTCTCTGGAATTTTATCCGTCTCTGTTGTTGCTAGTATGAAAAGTGCATGAGCTGGTGGTTCTTCCAGAGTTTTCAAAAGAGCATTGAAGGCGGATTTGGAGAACATGTGCACCTCGTCGAAAATATATATTTTGTAAGGAGAATTAAAAGGCAAAGTATTGACTCCTTCATTAATCATTCGCATTTCGTCAACTCCGTTGTTGGAAGCCGCGTCGATTTCATAAATATCATCATCGCTTACACCTATGGCCTTGGCGAAAATCCTAGCAACTGTCGTCTTGCCAGTACCTCGGCTGCCAGAGAAAAGATAGGCATGGGAAAGGCGTTTGAGTTTGATGGAACCTTCCAAGACGCTAACTATATGTTCCTGGCCGACGACATCGATCCATTCTTTCGGACGGTATTTGCGGTAAAGAACAGTTGAATTCATAAGTAGAATATTATCATAATTTACTAATATAATCTTTAATTATCTTCTGAACCTGCGACGCATTTTCCGTCTCCATTAGCTTTACGCGCAGTTCTTTTGCCCCATCCCATCCGGAGACATAGGCTTTGAAATGCTTTTTCATAATAGCGAAATTTTTTACACCACCAAGCAGCTTCTCAAAAAGTTTCGCATGCTCGACTAGAACATTTAATTTATCGGGGACAGAAATATCGGCAGTTGCAGAAAAGAACCGTGGATTACCGAATATTCCTCTCCCAATCATAACCCCATCACAACCAGTCTCTTTTACTTTTTTACGCGCATCCTCAATAGATACAACATCCCCATTTCCAATTATCAAAGTATGTGGACTTATTTTATCCCTCAATTTTACAATCTCTGGCATTAATTCCCAATGCGCAGGAACATCCGACATTTCCTTTCTTGTGCGCAAGTGAACTGTAAGAGCTGGTAGTTTCTGCTCAAGAAGGAAACTGATCCATCCATTTATATCAATCTTGTTATAACCAATTCTTGTCTTAATAGAAACCGGTAATCCCGACCCTTCTCTTGCTGCCTCTAGCACCGTCAAAGCATTCTTCATATCCTTTATCATTCCCGCACCGCCTCCCTGCTTCTCCACCGACCTATCCGGACATCCCATATTTATGTCTAATCCATCAAACCCCAACTTGCGGACCAGAGCACCAGCCTCCCTCATCTTATCCGCATGCCCAGTGAAAAGCTGGGCAATGATAGGGCGTTCTGATTCCGAATATTTAAGATCATTGAGGAGAATTTCCCTCCCAGGAGACATCAAGCCATCAGCAGAAACAAATTCTGTCCACATGACATCCGGCTTGCCGTACTTGGCGATGATACTGCGAAAAGCCATGTCGGTGACATTGGCCATGGGCGCAAGAGCCATGATTGGTTTTGGCAGTTTTTCCCAGAAATTAACCATCCCATGATACTAGCCTAGTTCGCCACTTCATTCAACATCATCAAAGTATCGGCATCCCTCTGCGTGCTGCCGAGCAAGACGACAGAATATATTTTCTTCGGCACACCCAGGGCAAAAAGCGAGACGTTTGTTCTGTCGGCTTCCGGAGTATAGCCATTTTTTCCGCCTATATATTCCGCCAAATTAAGGAAATGCGTGGGATTAACCCAAGTGTGGCTGCGAATGCTCTTAGCTTTTGTCAAAGTGATATCGAAAATGTCCGGATCATTTTCCAATATCCATTTCGCCATAACAGAAATATCGCTGGCGGAGGAAAGATTATTCGGAGAAATTCCGGAAGGGTCACGGAAATATGTCCTGTAGGCGCCGATGGAATTTGCCCAGTTATTCATCTCTTTTATAAATTCTCCTCGCCCATGTATGGAGTCATAATGACGCGCCAAAGCTTCCGCCGCGTCATTGCTGGAAACCATAAGGAGAGGGTAAAGGAGCTCCTTGGCTTTGATCTTTTCATTCAGCCTCAATTTCCCAGTATTGCCCTCGGTGTGCAAAACTGCCGAAGTGATTTCCACTGCATCATCAGGGTCGATCATCCTACGTGCCACGGCAGCAGTCGCGAGCTTGGTAATGGAAGCGATAGGAAGGAGCCTGTCTGAAGCTTTTTCTATAACTGCCTCGCCAGTTTCTAAACTTGTCATGCTGTATGAGGTGGCAGTCAACGTCTTCTTTGTGTTGTCTTTTACTCTATCCTTTTCTCCTGGTTCTCGATTTTCCTTGGTATTTTCTATAAAATCTCCAGGCAAGTCAGAGATGGAAATTTTTTCTTCGGTAGTTGAGTAAATAAATGCTCGAGAAAAATGTGAAATAAAAGTTGGGTCTTCTTCTGCAAATATTTCCTCGGAGGAAATTGCTACTGCGATTTTTTTTTGCGTGATCATTTTCATCCCCTCAATGCCAGCAAAGGCTATACCGCCCCCCACGGCCACCGCAGTCAGAATTGAAAAAATAAATCGGCTCATTTGGAATAGTAAATAGTGTTGCCGAATCGCAGGTTAATATAGTTCAAGGGAGCAGATGGAGAAGATCTCCAGAAAGCCAATAGACGAGCTAGTGTTTCATCGAATGACGCCCTGTCATCAAAATAGATTGTCGTATTCTTTTCTGTATACATTTCGTATTCTCCATCCTCGCTAACTAGAATGTCGGAAACTTCTATACCAGCTAACTGTGCGCTATTGATAAATTTCTGCAATTCAGCAAAACGATTTTCATCAACAAAAGATGTCCCAGAAATATAATATGTGTTATAGCCTTCCGGATGTGGCCTTGGGACTCTTTCAAAAATATATCCCTTACTGTCGGAAAAATAGCAGTCATCATTCTCGGAATTTTCCTCGTGGAAGCCTGAGCAGACTATGGCCGCAGGCACTCGCTCACTGATATCTATTCGTATGCTCGACAAACTCGTCCTATTAATGCCGACGTTTTCAATGCCTTTGAATTCTCTTTTCAATTCCTCCTCTATATTCTTCTTTGAAAAGAATATAATGCTTGCTGAAGTACTAGTTGAAGTTAAAATCTGCAGAGCCTTTTCCTGCATTGCCAGAGCCGACAGATTTTTTGATCCCACAATTTCGATCTCCTTTATCTGGAAAGCCGGCAAACGGGTAAGAAAAACAAATGAGGTAGTCAGAGTCACTGCACAGAGAACAGAGAGGAAAATTATGGCGACAAGTTTTTTGCGCCTTTTCTGCTGATATTTGGGTGATTGAAGGCTTGAGCGCATTATGAAAACCTGTTATGCAGAAATATTATCTTTGCCAAGATATTTAGCAAGGACTTCGGGGATTTTTATCGAGCCATCCTTCTGCTGGAAATTTTCCACAAGAGAAACTAGGATGCGCGGAGTTGGAATGGCGGTGCAGTTGAGAGAGTGGGCGTATCGAAGCTTCCCTTCCGGATCCTTATAGCGTATGTTCATGCGGCGTGTCTGGAAATCATGGAAATAAGAGGCGGAGGAAATTTCCCTATACTTCCCTTCTTTTGGCACCCAAAGTTCAATGTCATATTTTTTAACTTGACCAAGACCAAGGTCGGCTCCACAGTTCAAAACAGTTCGATATGGAATTCCCAAACTTTCTATGAATTGCTCTGTATTCCTATTTATCTCTTCATGAAATTTTACCGATGTTTCGTGATTCGCTTCACAGAGGACAAGCTGTTCGAATTTATAAAATTCATGGACGCGGATGAGGCCTTTCACATCTTTACCATGCGCTCCGACTTCTCGGCGATAACAAGGAGAGAAACCAAGGTAGCGCTTCGGTAAATCTTTCATCTCTAGAGTTTCATCGCTATGTAGAGCCATCAATGGAACTTCGGCTGTGCCGGCTAGAGCATCTTCATCCTGCGTCATATAGAAATCATCGGCACTTCCGGGTAGGTAGCCAGTACCATAAAGAGCGATTTTCCTGACAAGAGAGGGGGTCATGAAGGGGATGAAATCTTTTCCAAAAAAAGCTAGAGCATAATTCCAAATGGCAAAGCACAATCTGACGCCATCGCCGGAGAGGAAATATCCTCGGAAACCATGGACCTTGACTCCTCTTTCAAAATCCGCCATTTGGAGTCCAACCATCAGTTCCACATGATCCTTCGGCTCGAAATCAAAAGCTGTTTTTTCTCCCCAACTTTTTATTTCCTTATTATCCGCATCACTCTCACCATCGGGTACAGACATATCTGGGATGTTGGGAACCTGCAACATAATAGCCTGCCACTTCTGCATAATCTCCTTCAGCCTCTCTTCTTCTTCCTGCATACCTTCCTTGAGATGACGCATGGATTCTATGAGAAGCTGTTTCTCGGCAGGGGTTGCCCGAGTCACTTTAACACTCACCAGATTCTGCTCTGCCCTTTTCTTTTCCACGGAAGCAGTCAATTCTCGGCGCTGATCATCCAGGGAAATAAGCCCGTCTAGGTCGAAATTGATATGTTTCTTCTGTGCGCCCTTGGCCACGAGATCGCGATTTTCGCGTATGAACTTTATATCCAGCATAGCTCAATAATATCATGGGTGATATACTTAATCCAGATTCGGTTTCCTTCGAGAAAAATAAACATCAACCAGGACTTCAAATTATGAATATGTTTACCATTGGTCTATTATGCTTCTTTGCGGGCTTCGTTTACTCCTCATTTCCGGAATGGGTGTTGCACCGCTATGTCATGCATCGAGTTTTCAATTTTTTTGGCTTCAAATTCCGGTATCCGTTCAACAGTCATGCGATGATACATCATCAAATATTCAAAGCCGATCAAAGCTATGAACTCAAGAATCATTATCCAAGAGATCAACAATCACACCAGGAGACGATTCCTATGGCTTGGTGGAATGGTCCTGTACTGATAGCAATCATGTCATTACCTTTCTTGGCAATGATTTTTATAGATGTCCCTTGGTTCATGGTTATTTCCATAATCTTGGGAATTGCTTGTTATTATTGCGCTTATGAATACATCCATTGGTGCATGCATAAGCCGAAAGGAAGGTGGTTTGAACGTACTTGGATATACAAATGGATTAAAGACCATCATCGTCGGCATCACGCACACATGAACAGAAATAATTTCAATGTCGTGCTTCCTTTGGCAGATCTTTGTTTTGGAACACTTTTGTTGGAATAACCTTCAAAAATTCAGAACCTCACAGAAAAGACTTCACACTCTTTTTCAGGTGAGGTTTTTTCTTATTAAAATAAAAAGCTAATATTGTCTTACCTCACCTTCTGTGGTATAATCGTGATCTATGAAAATCAGTCGGAAATCGTCACTAAAACCTAAAGCCCTTCGCTCTTCTCACAACTCCTCTCTCCTCCCTATCTTTCCCATGCGTATCAACAAATTCCTTGCTCATAAAGGTCACTCTACTCGTCGTGGGGCGGATGAATTGATTCAAAAAAGATGGGTGACTATAAACGGAAAAATGGCAGTGCTTGGTGACAAAGTCGGCGCGACAGATCTTGTTGAAGTAAGAAATGGTAAAAAAGCCGAGGACTATCTCTACTATGCTTTTAACAAAGCCCGTGGTATCGCGACAGAAAAAATTTCTGAGTCACGAGATTTCTTTCCTGTTTTGAGTCTGGATATCAATGCAGAAGGGCTCATAATTGTGACAAATGATCGACGTATCGTAGATCGCCTTACGAATCCTCTCCACACTCACATGAAAGAATATCTTATAAAAACACTTGACCCTCTCAGACCAAATTTCAAAGAAAAAATAGAGCATGGTGGTTGGACCGTATCTATTCGAAATGATAAAACTTTTACTCTGCGAGTTACTGATACTGGGAATACTATACGCGAGATGTGCGCAAAGTTTTTTGCGGAGATAGAATCTCTGACAAGGACGAGGATACTGAATATTGAACTGGGAAATATGAAAGTGAATGAGCGGAAGGAAATTAAAGGCGAGGAACTTGCAGTTTTTTTGAAAAATTTAGGACTTTAGGAAAAATTAGTATTTCCTAATCACCCCCTTCACCACAGCAGCCACACGCAAGTCATGCTCTGGATAAATGGGTTTGTAGTTTCGATTGGCAGGCTCAAGATAAATAGGTTTGCCTACTTTTTTGCGCAGGAATTTCATTGTCCAACCACCATCAATTTCGGCAATGACGATATCCCCATCTTTCGGTTCACTTTTCCTTTCTACTACGACTAGATCTCCCTCTTTTATTCCCTCTTCAATCATAGAGTCCCCTTTGACTTCTAGAACGAAAGTCTTGCTCGGATCGCCTATAAGATATTCATCAAAGCTCATCATGTCTAGTACGGACTCATCGACAAGAGATGGAATGCCAGCCTCGACTAGTCCCAAAAGAGGCACTTCTCCTGTCAGCTTATTCGGTATCAGCCTACCCTGGCTATCTTTTGAAACAACTTTCTCCGCAACCAGCTTGTTCACAAGCTTATAGACCGCATTCTTGGACCTGAAGCCAAGCATATTCATGATCTCCTGATAGCTTGGCATTCTCTTTTTATTCCTATAAAAGGAACCTATTTTGTCGCGGTATTCTTTCATATTTATCCTTATTATAGCAAAAACACAGAAACGTATTGCGCAAGGCGGTTCATAATTCCTCTTGAGACAATAGGCACAGGCTGCGGATCCAGAGAACGAAGCTCCTCCATAAGATACTTGTGTCGGCGTGCCAAGACCTTGTATGAAAGTCTCTTTTCTATCCTCATGTCTATTTCTTCATTTAGACTATCAATTTCCCTATAAAGCTTTTTCATCAAATTATATGTGCTCATTTTGTTTTTTCTTTATTACTTTGTTATATGTATAGTATAAGTGAACGATTGTTCACCGTCAATAGTTCTACAAGGAAATCTGTGGATAACTTGGAGGAGATGGTATAATAGTGAAATAAATTAACTCTTATGAACCGACAAAAATGTTTAAACCGCTTAAATTTATTCATAAAACCGACAAGGATTTCCCTCCCTTGCTCCGAGAGATCAATGATCCTCCGGACAAGCTTTTTGCGCTAGGCAATCTAGAACCGCTCCTGGATTCAAACACCGAGAACGGCATTACCATCCTCTGTGTTGTCGGTGCGCGTAAGTATTCTAATTATGGAAAAGAAGTTACAGAAAAATTAATTGCCGGACTCAAGGGATACAATGTCTGCATAGTTTCCGGTTTGGCGCTTGGCATAGACAGCATTGCTCATCGGGCGGCTCTCGCAGCAGACATATATACAGTAGCCTTCCCTGGATCGGGGCTGGATGATTCGGTCATGTATCCGCGGTCACATTTGGACTTGTCGAGAGAAATAGTTGAAAGGGGCGGCGCACTTTTATCGGAATTTGAACCTTTGCAAAAATCAGACATCTGGACATTCCCTTCTCGCAATCGCTTGATGGCAGGAATTTCACATGCCACTTTAGTCGTAGAGGCGGAATTAAAATCCGGCTCTCTCATCACTTCGAGATATTCCACCGATTATAATCGCGATGTAGGCACAATCCCTGGTCACATTTTTTCTCCACTTTCTGCTGGACCGCATATGCTCATACGCAATGGAGCGACTCCGGTAACCTGCACGGATGATTTGCTGGAGTTGCTTGGCTTTGCCAGGCGTGAAGGGCAAAGTTCCCTGCCTTTTTCCAATGATAAAATTGCAATGCTGGGAATAAATGAAAAGAAAATTATAAATATGCTTCAGAGAGGGCCGTGTGGGAAAGACAGCCTGATTCGTCAGCTGGGCATTGATACAAGGGAAGCGAATACAATAATTTCGGTGATGGAACTTGATGGATATATAAAGGAAGGTGGGGGGGTGGTGAGAGTGGTTTAATTTGCTAAATATTTCCCTTCCATGTAATACTTAGAACTATATGAAACTTTTAATCGTCGAGTCGCCAGCAAAGGCGAAAACAATTTC
>CALQZK010000019.1 GCA_943349555.1 Candidatus Nomurabacteria bacterium | reverse complement strand
AATCAGACGGAAATGGCTGATCGCCTCGATGAGCAGAAGATTCGTTCTTAAAAATTGGCATCATTCGCGCAATGCTTATTTTGGTAGTAATTAAATCTTCGACAATTTCCATGAATTCCGTGACAGCGCCATTTAATTTCTGGAAATAGCTATAAATGATAAAAATAGAACCAAGCGTGATAGCTCCACCCAAGAAGCTCATTCCAGAAAAGAAGAGGATTCCTCCTATGGCCAAGGCATTGATAGTCTGGAACATTTTCCATTTATTATTTACTAGTGCCGATTTCTTTTTAGAAGAGTCTCGGGTCAATTCCTCCCTCGAATTAATATTTTTCTTGAAATCATCTTTGACCCCCAGGGTTTTGATTGTAAGAATATTATTCAGACCTTCGAAATATGTTCCAGAGGCTTTCTCGTTCAAAATATTGTTGGCCCGATTTATCTCCACTAGCCGCTTATAGAAGCTCATTTGAACAGTAATAAAAAGAGCAATGTAAACAAGAGAATATAGGACAAACATGGGCTTTAAAAAAAGAAAGGCTGTAAGCACACCAATAACTGCCGTCATGTTCCTGAAGACATCCTTCGAGAGAACTCGCTGAAGTTGTCGCAAGGCATCCGTTCCGCTTTGAATACGCTGAACCTTGTTACCAGAATTTTCACTGTCATGCCACTTGATGGAGAAATCCATTAGCCTTTCAAACCCTGTTACCCTAGTGAAATATGTAGTGTCATATTGAATATTGGTCAGCTTTCTCTTGACTGAAAGCCTGATAAAAGAGCTCATTCCCCATGAGATAGTGAAAAAAGCGACATATTTATAAAATGATAGAAGTGAATTGCCTGGAGTATAGTTGGTCAGAAAATCTATAATTTTTCCAACTATCCATATGGGAACAAGATCGTAAAATAGGACAGAGATAAGGATAATGGAGTATACTGAATAACTTACTCTCTTCTTATCGAGAAGAAAGAAAAGAGACTTTATCATGTCCCACCAGGTGAACTTAAGATCATCAGCAGAGGAGGATGTCATTGCGAATATTATATCATTTTTTATTCTTCGGCAAAAGAAAAACCGAGCAATTACGCTCGGTTTTCCTCTGCTATTTTTAGCTTTTATAATCTTAAGCCTTCGCCCAACACCTGGATGAAGCTTTCCATGGCTTCGCTCCCTGCTTCTCATAGAGATATTTGGCATAAGAGACGTTTCCTTCAATCGTATGGATGTCGAAACCGAGCTTCTCGGCAGTCTCACCATGGTATCGGGAATTGATCTGCATCACTCCAATATCGTCCCTATCCACCCTTCCGCGGACCACCTTTCCATTCTTATCGAACTGGCTGAAGGTAGACTCACATCGGGCAATTTCCACTAGGATCGGCGTATCGGCATACTCTTTTCGAAGGTATTCTTCGACAGCTTTACGGTCCTGCAGAATGATCTTGACGGTCATGTTTGCAAGTTCACTCGTGGTTTCCTGCGGAGTAGCTATCGCTACAGCAGTTGAGGCACCCGCGCCGTACATGGATGACAAGAGGAATACAACACCTGTAGTAAATTCAATCATAGTAATTTAAAATGAGGTAATAATCACATGGTGTGACTACGACCTCATATGGGTATATGATAGCATTTTTGAAATGTAATGTCAAGGGTTTACATGCAAAAAACGTGATTATACGTTGTAGAATAAGGGTTTTATGACAATGGTATTTTGACTATGTAAAGGAGTTGCAATTTTGAGCCCTTTCTTATATACTGATTCTACTTATGGCAACAAAAAAAGCAGGAGGATCAACAAAAAACGGTAGAGATTCCGGACCACAGTATCTAGGAGTGAAAATAAGCCACGGAGATGTGGCTAAGATAGGCGATATTATCGTTCGCCAGCGCGGTACAGACGTGCTCCCGGGCAAGAATATTGGGATAGGAAAGGATCATACCCTCTTTGCTCTCAAGGATGGGAAGGTTCAATTCGGAACAAAAAGAAAAGTCCATTTCGACAACTCACTCATGAGGAAAAAGATTGTGCACGTTATCTAGCCTCGATCTCTAGGGTAAACTTCACAGACTTCCCTGCCCCTTTGACTTCTATGGTATGGACTCCTATTTCTTTAACAGGATGTTCTAGTTGAATAGATAAAGGATCGATTTGTAATTTTGTCTGCTTTAATACTTCTTCTGCAATTGCCTCTTTATGCAGACCAGCGAAAAGATGACCTTTTTCATTTGCCTTGCCTTTTATAGTAATGGTTACCCCATCCAATTCGGAAAGATTCTTCAAGAGAAGGTCTTCATGCAATTTTCTCTCCCCTTCCGTTTTCATTTTTTCGGCTTCTATTCTCTTTATCGAGTTTACAGTTGCCGCAATCGCAAAACCTCTCGGAATAAGAAGGTTCACTGCGTATCCATCAGAGATGTCTTTTGTCTCATATTTCTTTCCTACTTTCGCTATATCTTTCAGTAAAATTATTTTCATGCTGTTTTTATTAATTACATACTAATCCTCTTTTCTTAAAATTTCAACTGCCTTGTTCATTTGTGAGTCGATTTTCATATCAATTTCCTTCTGCGTTGGCTTAACTTCTACATCCGGCTTGAGGCCGTCTTTGGAAAGATTATGTCCAAGCGGTGTCAACCAGCTGGCTATCGTGACCTTGAGGGAAGTATCATGGGTGATGGGGATCAATTCCTGAACCGAGCCTTTTCCAAAAGTCTTTGTTCCTACAAGCTTCGCTATGCGATGCTCCTGTAGGGCGCCAGCAAAAATTTCTGAAGCCGAGGCAGAACCGCTATCAACAAGGATGATCAAATCCAGATCTTTCCTAAATATGTTATACCTCTTACTCCTGTATATTTTATTTGACTCCTTACCTCCGAAATCCTCCACCACTATAACTTTACCTACTGGCAGGAACCAAGACGCCATATCCCATGCTGCATCGAGATATCCCCCAGGGTTTCCTCGTAGGTCAATAATGAGCTTATGTGATCCTGTTTGCACAAATTCTCTCAAGGCATTTTGGAAAAGATTGGCAGCTTGAGCGGTGAAGCTGAAGAGACGGATAATGAATATGCCGTCTTTGCGCAGGCCTATGGAGTCGGTAGATGAGCTCGTCATACCTAGAGAATCCGAACTTCCTTCTTTTATCTCTGTCTGAATTGTTGGAATATCTATGATTCCCCTGACAATCGACTTCTCTATCTGCTGGCTGGAACCTTCACGTATTATGGTTATTTTCACCGTTGTGCCTTTTTGTCCGCGAATGAGCTTAACGGCTTTGTCCACCGCAAGGTCGGTAGTACTTTGTTCATTTATCTTGAGTATCTTATCACCTGCTCGGATCCCCGCCAGTTCTGCTGGGCTACCCTTCAATGGAGCAACAACAGTAATAATTCCATCTTTCAATCCCACCTCCATTCCCACTCCTTCAAAATTTCCTGCAATGTCGCTTTTGAACATAGCTGATTCCTCTGGAGGAAAAAATACAGTATATGGATCTCCCTGAGAAGTAGTCAATCCTTGTATCGATCCCCAAATTCTCTTCTGAGAGTCTGTGGTTGTCGCCGCGACATACTTTTCACTCAATAATCTCCAGACTTTCCAAAAAGGCTCGAACTGCTCTGGCGTTATGGCTATGTCTGCTGGGATTGCAATATTGGAGATTGATGGACTGGAATTGTCATATGATGCTTTCTGACCAATATAGTTTCCCATGAAAAAGACTGCAAGGAGTATGCATAGGCCTATGATAGCTCCAGTTACTTTTTTCTGTTTATTCTTGTCCATGTGTCGGCTCATTATCGCAGATAATTGGCGGAAGAACAAGTTTAGCGATATACTATTGGCGTGAAGATATACAATACTCTGACAGGAAAAAAGGAGGATTTCCAGCCGATAAAAAAGGGAGCGGTCGGCATATATAACTGCGGACCTACTGTCTATGATATGGCGCATATAGGGAATCTGAGGACAAGTGTCATGTATGACATGGTTCGCAGGGTTTTTGAATACGAAGGATACGCCGTGACCCAAGTCATGAATATTACGGACGTGGATGATAAGACGATCAAGCGAAGCCGAGAGGAAAAGAAATCTTTGCAGGAGGTCACTAGGCATTATGAGGATCTTTTCTTGGCGGATCTGCATTCTTTGAATATTTTAATTCCTCATAAAGTCCTTAGAGCTACGGATCATATAAAAGAGATGATAGATATGACTGCTGCGCTACTAGAGAAAGGTATTGCCTACCCTACTGCGGATGGAATATATTTCAGCATTGGTATGTTTCCAGGATATGGAAAGTTGGCGAATATAAAGTTGGATGCAGAAGTTCGTGAGAGAGTGGCAAAAGATGAGTATGAGAAAGAGAATCCACGCGACTTCGCTCTTTGGAAGTTCACAGAAAAGGGCGATGAGGTTGCTTGGGATTCACCATTTGGAAAAGGAAGACCAGGCTGGAGTATAGAATGTTCTGCTATGGCCATGAAAGCATTGGGTGAAACGGTGGATATACATACTGGCGGTTCGGATCTTCTTTTTCCTCATCATACAAATGAGATTGCCCAGTCGGAAGCGGTGACTGGTAAAAAGTTCGTAAATTATTGGATGCACGGAGCCTTCATGAATGTTAATGATGAGAAAATGGCGAAATCAAAAGGTAATTTTCTCAAGCTGGCGGATATTGTAAAGGCCGATATTTCTCCATTGGCCTTCCGCTATTGGCTGCTGACCTCTCATTACCACTCGCCTGTCAATTTTTCTTTTGAAGCGGTGAAGGCCGGACAGAACGCTTTCATCAGATTGATTGAAGCTTTCATAGATTTCTCTACCGTTCCCGCTATACACGATGACCATCACCATCACGCTCATCTCGAATCTGTGGATTATAAAGTGGAATTCAATAATGTTATCAATGACGACTTCAATATGCCGGAAGCCGTAGCTTTGGTTTGGAAATTGATAAAAGATCCGGCTGTCGAGCCGATGGATAAGAGTGCTATGCTTATGGACTTCGATAAGGTTCTTGGATTGGGTCTAGCGGGTATATTAGCAATGGCAAAATCAGAAACTTTGAGTGAACCGATTGCTCCAGAGATTATTGCTTTAGCCGAAGCTCGAGAAGAAGCCCGCAAAAATAAGGAATGGGAGAAGGCGGATGCCCTACGCAAGGAATTAGAGGAGAGAGGATATGAGGTGAAGGATGTGGAGGGTGAGTATAGGTTGAAGAAAAAATAGATTTGTTATTCTGTTTGGATAATTTCCAGATTATGATCTTTTAGCCTAACTGATGCTTTGCGAAAGACATAAGCATTTTTAAATTGCCCCATGGTTGTAATTGTTCTGATGTCCCCTTCCCCTTTTATAGACAATATTGCGCAATGATATTTATCGATCTCAATTGCCCTTTTGATAATTAAAAAATAATCGTGAGCCAGCATTACTATGGCTTGATCTATGCAGTCTCCAGCGTAGAAATAATTTAGTGTGCGATATTTCTTTTTCATCGCCATATCATAAAAGAGTCCGGCTTCAATAGAGGAAGTGAAAACCAGAGCCATGAGGATTCCGGTCACAAACAATGTCACTGTAATTGCGATGAAGCCTTTATTCATATTTGTTTAATAATTATATAAACTGATGAAAAGACCCCAGTCATAAGAATGGACAATAGTGCAATATAAACCAACACTTCTATCAGTGAACTCCCGCTTTTTTTGTTATTATTATTATTTTTCATATAATGTATAAATTATTACCATCGCAGGACAATGCGCTGGGTGAAAAATCTAGAGACAGTTCAAAGACAATCTCTGATGCATCCATATCCCAGATCCGAAATTCTTTACTTGGAAATTTTGTTACCATATATACGTATGGAGGTCGGAGAACCATTCCATAGACTCCACCAGGGATATCGTGAGAATTTTTTATGACTGACTGTGATGCGGGCGATGTCGTTGAGAGAAGAAAAATTTCATGATTAGTTGTAACATTAAATCCTCCCGTCGTTCGTCCTAGTGTCAATCCCCCTTCGAAATATGCCAGAACTTCTCCTATCTGCGTTTGCCATCCGGATGGTGAGAAAGAATTAACTTGCTTGATATCAGTTGGATTTTTCACATCCAATACTCTCATTTGTGCCATATCAGAATCCGCAATATATGCATAACCATCCACCACATAAATATCATTTACCTGACTGTCAATTTCAAAACCGCCAGCGTATCTAGGTGATGAAGGAACAGAGACGTCGATGATAGAAAATTCTTTCCCATCCCATTTTTTCGTACCGAGATATATCAGACCTTTACTGTAGAAAATGGCGGTGGCAAATGGAGCGGTGGAAGAGGCATTTGGCAAAGGAAGTTTGAGGGTTGTTACGAGTTTTGGTGAATTTCTATCACTTATATCTATCACTTGCAATTGATTTGTACTTCCGGCATTTGCCGCATAGATATAATGTCCAGCGATCTCTAATGCAGAGAGTCCTGGTCCAGTATTCAATGAAGAAATAATAGAAGGAAATTCTGGAACATTCATGTCGACTATGTAGAAGTCAGGCAAATTTTGTACGTTGGAATCTGAGGTTATATACGCCACACCATCTCTGACTTCCATATCGGTTCCAGAAACTGGACTATTGTGAAATATACTTTCGGAATTAAAAGCAAAAGAAGAAGAACAGCTGTCTCTCCCCCACTCGCTCGCATAGTCAGACTTCATTGAGGACAAAGTCGGCAGTTGCTTGTCGAGATCTTCCAGTTCGCGAACTCCTTGAGTGCGAAGCTGTCTCATACTCTCCGACAAAGCCAAAGAAGAAGTCAGAAAAAGAGTCATGAGGGAAAAAGCCAGCATCATTTCCATAATCAAAAATCCTCTATCTGTTAAGGTGATTTGTAATTTCATATATAGGCAAAATAATAGACAGAGCAACAGACCCAACTATCAGCCCCATCGTTATCATCAGTACGGGTTCGATGGAGGCCGAAACATGCTTAATAAGGTAGTCCAGGTCCTGCTCATACATCCGGTTGATGTGATGAAACATGGATGCAAGCGAGCCTGTTCGTTCGCCGATGGACAGCATGTCTGGCACTATTGGAGGAAATATAGTTTCGAATGATCGTAGACTTTGTGATAAAGAGACACCTTCGCGGACTTCTTTTTTAGAAATTTCTAAGGCTCTTCTATATGGCTCGAGCGTGCTCGCTGCAATGCATTGTTCCAATATAGCCGGCAAAACTTGTCCGCATTCTAGAAGAGTTCCGGCGGATCTGAAATATGAGCAGATAAAGTATTTCTGAATGACCAGCCCGATACCGGGAAGAGAAATAATAAATATCTGGGTTTTATATCTCACCTCAACTTTTTTCTTATAAAAGAAAATGAAAATTCCGATGGTTAAGATCAGGCAAATGCATAACCAAATCCCATATTGGAATAAGAATTCATACAGTCTTTTTATTATCAAAGTAAGCAGGGGCAATTCCACATCCATGCTGGAAAGTAGGGGTAGGATTTTTGGAAAAATATACATTACCAGGAAGAGCGTCATAGTCAAAGTCGCCGAAGCAATTAGTGATGGGTAAATAAGAACTGCTACTATTTTCTTAAGCAATTCATTTCTTTTTTCCATTATTTCGCCAGCTTGTCGTAAGGATAATGCCAAGATTCCCGAGCTCTCTCCATTGGAGATCATAGAGATTAAAGTTGGATCAAAGGAGACTTTTATTATTTGCATACTCTTTGCTAATGACATTCCTCTTTCTACATCTTCTCTCACTTTCTCCAGAACTTTTTTTGATTTTTTATCCATTTTTATAATAATTGAGAGAGTCTCTGAAAGAGATATTCCAGACTCCAAGAGAACAGCACACCTATTCGCGAATTGTATTTGGGATGATTTATTCATACTTATTTTTTTACTCTTACTACTCATGTAGAACTCGCAAAACTTCTTCTTTTGTCGTAATCCCCTTCGCGACCTTTTCCATGCCGTCCTCATACATTGTCGTCATCCCAGAAATTCGGGCATAACGAGTAATTTCGGCTAGGGAGATTCTTGACATGATGTATTTACGTAACTCTTCGTCAATAACCAAAGTTTCGCCAACCACAGTCCTTCCCTTATATCCCAGATTTCCACAAGCTCCACAGCCTATTCCTTTACACTGTTGACAGACCTTTCGGACCAATCGCTGGGCAATGACCAGAGAAATTGTCGAGGCGACCAAATACGGATCTACACCCATATCAATCAGCCTAGGTATTGCTCCCAATGCCGAGTTCGTATGCAGAGTAGATAAAAGCAAATGCCCAGTCAAAGAAATATTCACAGATATCTGCGCTGTCTCCGTATCCCGAATTTCTCCGACCATAATAATATCCGGATCTTGGCGGATAATAGAGCGCAGTCCATTGGCAAAAGTGATACCATGTTTTTCTCGGATTTGTATTTGGCGAATACCTGGCAAAGCGTATTCGATCGGGTCCTCGAGGGTGATGATAGAAGTTTTTCCCGTAGAAAGAAGCTTGATCAAAGTATAAAGAGTAGAAGTTTTTCCAGAGCCTGTTGGTCCCGTAACCAAAATCATTCCCTGGTGATGTTCTAAGCTACTCATTATCCTACTTTCATCCGTTTCAGAAAAGCCGAGACTGGAGAGATTGGGCTCCTCGCTATTTCCCATCAGCAAGCGCAAGACGGCATTTTCCCCATAGTGTGTAGGGATGATGGAAATTCTGATATCGCAATTACACATTCCCTGTGAGAAATTAAATCTTCCATCCTGCGGGACAAAATGAATATCCGTGCGCAGTCCTGAAAGTATTTTTATCCTCGATATCAATTCCTCATGCATATCGGCAGAAATTGTATCTCTATATATAAGAACTCCGTCTACTCTAAATCTCACGACCACGCCTTCTGGTGCTGGGTCAATGTGTATATCAGAGGCATTCTGGTGGTAACCGTATGTTATGAGCGCATCTACCAGCTCCACTATCGACTGTATGTCGTGCAGAACTCCTTCATTTCCTGCAATTTTATAGTCATTTTCTACTGTTTCATTTTCTCGTTTTTCTTTTTGTTTATTATCCATTTTTATTCATATTAATTATTAATCACCCAAGCATACACAGTCGAGATTAAGATTCGATTAATTTCTGCTTAAGAATCGATAAAGATTTATAAAAATCACCAACAAGCCATGCATCGCTATAGAGTGTCTAGTCTTGACCTCCGCCCCATTTTCATGCTTTAATAGCTACTCATTCAAATAATCGAGGAAATACTCAAAAATTAAAGCAAAATGGACATACGAAATATCGCAATTATCGCCCACGTGGACCACGGCAAGACTACCCTGACCGACGCCATTATGACCCAGTGTGGACATGGAGATGAAGGAACAATGGACTCTAATGCCCTAGAACAAGAGCGTGGTATTACTATTTATGCGAAAAATACGTCAATAAATTACAAGGGTACCAAGATAAACATTGTGGACACCCCAGGGCATGCCGACTTCGGTTCTGAAGTCGAGAGAGTGCTACGCTCAATCGATACCGTTCTTCTTGTTGTTGATGCCCAGGAGGGACCGATGCCACAGACGAGATTTGTGCTGAAGAAGTCGCTGGAGCTCGGACTCAAGCCTATTGTTGTTATAAATAAGATAGACAAGCCCGCCGCAAATGCCGACCAGTGCCATGAGCAGGTTCTGGAACTTTTCCTGGAACTTGGAGCAAATGACATTCAGCTAGACTTCCCTACTATTTACGCTATTGGTCGACAAGGAGTTGCTATGAGAAAACTAAATGATGAAAGAAAAGATCTTTCGCCTCTTCTCGACATGATCATCGAGCATGTTCCTGCTGCGAACAGAAGCGCTTCCGCACCTCTTACTCTTCAGACTTTTAATCTTGGTTATGACAATTTCCTAGGACGATTAGCGATCTGTCGTATTTATGATGGAACGATAAAAAATGGTCAGACGGTTTTTGTAAAAACTATTGACGGAAAAAATACATCTGGGAAAATTACCAAGCTCTTTAACTTCGAAGGCAAGAAAAGAGTGGAGATTTCCGAGGCAAGTTCCGGAGACATTGTCATTGTCGCTGGTTTCCCAGACATATATATAGGAGAGACTATAGTAGATAATGAAGCCACTCCTGCACTTCCAGCTATTAAAATAGATGAGCCGACAATCTCTCTAAATTTTCTAGTTAATAATTCCCCCTTCGCTGGACGTGAAGGTAAATTTGTGACTGGACGACAAATTCGCGAGAGGCTAGAAAAGGAGCTTGAGGTGAATGTGGGACTAAAAGTTGACTTTTCTAATAATGAATATTTCCGCGTCTATGGGCGAGGTGAACTGCACGTAGCGGTTCTTTTGGAAAATATGCGCAGAGAAGGATACGAACTGCAGGTTTCCCAACCGCAGGTTATTGTCAAAGAAACTGCAGATGCCAACGGGAAGATGATAAAGAGCGAGCCATTTGAAGAAGTGACAATAGATACTCCAGAAGAATATTCCGGAGCGATTATAGAAAAGCTTGGCAAGAGAAAGGCCTTGATGACTGATATGAAGTCAAAGGATGGCGTGGCTCGCATGATGTTCGAGGTCCCTACTCGCGGGCTGCTCGGCTATCGCTCTATGTTTATGATAGATACTCG
>CALQZK010000018.1 GCA_943349555.1 Candidatus Nomurabacteria bacterium | reverse complement strand
AAACCAACAAGGTAACCCAAACCGAGTGAAATATACCCAATTTCCATACCAGTACTAAGGGCGATTAGATACCACACAATACCTCCTAGAATTGCTCCTATTATCCCGGCTCCAATAGCAAAAGGGATATTCGGATTTTTTGTTTCATTATCAAAAGCTTTATTTGTCTCTTCTTTACAATTTGCGCATAAATAAACATTACTACCATCATGATTTTGAAGTGTCACAAATTGATCTGTAGTGCCTTCTTTTTTACACACCGAACAATTAACTTTCTTACCGACGTCTGAGCCAATTATGATTTTTCCTTGTGTTGTGTTTGTCATTTTAATTTATTTTAAAGCTTCTAATATTCTTATCCTCTCACCGATCGGAGGGTGAGTAGAAAAGAGTTTATCTATAAATGAATCAGTAGAGGGGGATGAAAAATAGAGATGCGCTGTTGAAACGCTGAAATGCTTAGGTAAGCGGATATCCATAGATATTTTCTTCAATGCGGATGCCAGAGATTTGGGTTTTCCAGTCAACTCTGCTGAGCCAGCATCTGCAATATACTCTCTTTTCCGAGATATTGCCATTTGAATGAAGAAAGCAGATAAAGGAGCAAAAATTGATAGAATCATGCCGATGATAGTAGTTATTCCTGAAGTATCTTTTTCTTGAGCTTTATTTATGATATTTGACGACCAATACAAATCGGCGATGATACTTATGGCACCGACTAAAATACTTACAATAGCCATCGTTCGCATATCGTAACTTCTAATATGCGAAAGTTCATGGGCAACTACAGCTTCAACTTCGTCAAGGGTCATTTTTTGTAGTAAGCCTTTACTAACAGCAACAGCACTATGAGTATAATTTCTACCAGTAGCAAATGCGTTCATCGCGTTATCATCCAAAAGATAGACTTTAGGAAATGGGATATTTGCTTTAGTGCAAAGACGAGATATGACTCCATACAATTCTGGGGCTTGTTCCTTACCTAATGGAACGGCGCGTGCGATTCGAAGCACGATTTTATCTGAATAAAAATAAGCAATAAAATCAATAATTCCGGCGACGAGTAAAAACGATCCAGTGCCAGTCAAGCCCCAATTGAAATAATAAGAAATGAGTGATCCAAAAACACCAATTATTATTGTAAGAATAGTGATCCAAAGATACACTTTTAGATTATTATTTCTGATTTGTGTAGAAAGAGAGTTGTTCATACTTTTATCAGTAGCTAATTCTCAAATTTTTTAAAGCATTTATCTGAATATAAACCTGCTTCAAGATTGAATGTACCAGCATTTTCTGAAGTGATAGCCCAATCTTCAACATCTTCATTATTTACTGTAAGAGAATCTCCTATGCGCACATTTTTTACTTGAATAGGTTCATTATCTAAAACCCCATAAAATTGACCATCTTTATAATTGGTTACGCTAACCCACATATGCTCTTTTTGACTTTTATCAACAAATGCTTTCTTTACGGCATACATTTTTAAATCAGGGGAAAATTTTTCCATAGAATTTAAAAAAACGCCCATATCTGCTTGAGCTTCCTTGATCGTATCACGAAGACAAATTTCTTGCGTAGATCCGTTGGAGACTGCTCGAAGATTACCTTCTTCCCCAGAAGGAGTCCGTGTTGGTATTAAGTCTCTACCAAAAATACGGCCCAATATTAAAACAATAATGACAATCACAGTAATCTGTTTTTTTGAAAAATCGTATCTCATCTTAACTATTTTATCCCACCATTTTTTAGAGTTCATTTGATATTTTATTTAATAAAATAGTTAATATCCTTATTATAAATCCTCGCAAAAGTTTGCAACTCAACAACATCAACCCTCTGCTGTCCTGATTCCACATTAGAAATATGTGATTGTGGACGCTTTAATTTCTTTGAGACTTGTACCTGGGTCAATCCTGCCTCTTCGCGAGCTTTACGCAGTCGCTCGACAAAATAGGCATATTCCTTGGTTCTTATTGACCTTGTCATGATACTATCATCATCTATCCAAATAATCAATATCCAAAGTTTAGATATTATGATATTCTGTATTTAAGGATTACTCCCCTTCCCGCCAAAAAAAGAAAGGAGCCCGCACGCATTCCTCTCCAGACCTCTCCTGCGTGCGGGCGAGTAGAGCACCCCGCCTCACTTTCTCCAGACAAAAAAGTGGCGGGGTGCTTCAAGAATTCCTTTGGAAAAAAATTCGAGCAAATGATATAATTACATCACCAATCGAAACTTTTTCAGTTTCTGCATTTAGGAGCGATTTTGCCGACACCAAAATCGCGACATCTATTTCCTTTCTGCCCATGGCGGAAGCTGTGAAATCCCATAATTCGCCCCAGTGGATATGAACAACTCAAACCATAACAAATATTTTCTCTACACTAGAAAATCAACAGAGGATGACGACAAGCAGATAATGAGCATAGAAGCTCAACTTTTTGAGTTGCAGGAATACGCTAGAAGAGAAAATATTACGGTAAAAGAAACTTTTACCGAGTCGAAAAGCGCAAAGACTCCGGGTAGAGAGCAGTTTGCCAGAATGATAGAGAAAATAGAAGCTGGTGAGGCAAACGGTATCCTATGTTGGCACCCGGATCGTCTTGCTCGTAATAGCGTAGATGGTGGAAAAATTATTTATCTGGTAGATACGGGCGCTATTGCTTCTTTGCGCTTTCCGCAGTTCTGGTTTGAGCCAACTCCGCAAGGTAAGTTCATGTTGCAAGTGGCGTTTGGACAGAGCAAATACTTTTCTGATAATCTCGTGGAAAATGTGAGGCGTGGAATCCGCCAAAAGCTTCGCAGAGGTGAATGGCTCACGAAAGCCCCTTATGGGTATATAAATAATTTAAAAACGAAGACTATTGAACCGCATCCTGTATATTCAAAAATTGTGGTAAGGGCTTTCGAGGAATATGTAAAAGGTATTTACACTCTCGAAAGATTGGCGAAGCACCTGGCGGATTTAGGACTCGTTACTTCACATCAAACGCCCATTGCTAAAGCTTCCATTGTTCGTATGCTTACTAACAGAGCATATCTCGGCTTCATAAAACATCACGACGAATGGCACAATGGAAGCTTTACCCCGATACTTTCTCCGACACTGTTTGAAGCAGTGCAGAAAGTGCTGAATACTCGTAAGAAGCCACGCAAGAGCAAGGTATCACATGGTTTCGTGTTCACTGGGTTTGCAAAGTGTGGCGAATGTGGAGGTATGATCACTGCTCAATATGCTACTAACCGATTCGGTACAAAATATACCTACTATCGTTGTACCAAAAAGCATGGTATATGTTCACAATCATACCTCCAAGAAAATGCTCTCGCCACACAGTTGCAAACACTGCTACAAACAGTGTCGCTTCCTCTTTCTGAAATTGAAAAAATGGAGACGAGAATTGTTCAATGGGAAAAAGAGTCAATTTCTGAAAGAGGAGATGTTGCCAAAAATCTCAAGGAAAATATCCGAGCAAATCAGGAGAAGATGGATAAACTGGTTTCGATATATCTCGACGCTGATATTGAACGGAATGCATATCTGCAAAAGAAAGATGTACTTATGCGAGAAAAAGCCTCTTTACTAGAATCTGAAAAAGATTTTGGGCAACAGAGAAAGAATTGGGTCGAACCCTTGCGGAGTTTTGTTTTGTCCTTGAAAGAAGCCGTGGAATTGCAAAAATCTTGCAACCACCATGAATGGAAACAGTTTTTCCAGAAGATTGGCTCTAACCCGATTATCAAGGACAAAACAGTTCATATCCACTGGGGCGAATTATGGGATTTCACAGCTTCCGCCATGGGCAGAAAGGAAATAGATGTCGCGATTTTGGTGTCGGCAAAATCGCTCCTAAATGCAGAAACTGAAAAAGTTTCGATTGGTGACCCTACAGAGAATCGAACTCTGCTTCCATCCTTGAGAAGGATGTGTCCTAGCCGATAGACGATAGGGCCGTATTTCACGCACTTTTCTCTAATCAAAATAACCTACAAATCACTTCCTGGCAAGCCACTCTGGTTCCTGGCGCACTAGTAACTCCCCCGCTTTCTCTGGCTCCGCAAGGAGATTCTTGACCACCCTTTCCATGCGCATAGACTGCGAACCCTTCACAAGTACAACATCTCCCTTCGCCACCATCCTCCTGACATACTCACCAGCTTCAGAGGAAGTATTGAAAGAAATGATGTTCTCCCCCATGCCCTTTGACCTCTGCCCGACAGTCACGACTATTGTAGCAACCTGCCTTGCTAAGTCCCCGGCTTTCTTATGCTCCTCAAGAGAAAATTTGCCCAATTCCATCATATCTCCCAGAACGACAATCTTCTTTCCATTCGTCTCTATTTTTCCCAAGACCAATAGAGCTTCATGTAGAGCATCGGGAGAAGAGTTGTATGTATCATCGATAATGACCGTATTGTTGACACCTGGAATAATATTCATTCTGCCTTTTGGAGCAATATGCGTTCCGAGAGACTTTATAATATCAGTCAAAATAATATTCCTAGAAATTCCCACAGCTGCTGCCGCAAGGTAAGGATAGATCTGTTGAATGCCGAGAACTTCATGAGCCATGACCGGCAAACTATTACCCCCATTGTTTAATTTAAATGACATGCCGACTGGAATTTTCACACCATCCCTTTCTTCATAAACAATAGAATCATGCGAGACATTAACCGATGCGGAATGCCTGACGCCAAAGGTTATGACTCGTTGGGTCATCTGCTGTGTTATCAATTGGGCCATATTGCGGACATCCTCATCATCCTCGGAGAGTATGGCTGTCCCTCCTTTCTTCAGAGCTTTGATAAGATAACTTTTCTCATTTAATAAATGATCTCGGGAAGGGAAAAATTCCACATGTACAGGCACGGCGCTAACTTTGGTAACAACCGCAACATCTGGCTTCAGCCATTTCGTTATCCTTTGTATATCTCCTGGATGATCAGCACCAACTTCCAGAACTAAACAGTCTGGATATTTTGATTTCAAAAGAATGAGTTCAAGTCCATGCAAAATATTTCTAATCCAAAGTAAAGGATTGCTCCAACCATTCTCACAACCAAGAATTGTTAGCGGAACTCCGATCTCGCTATTGAAGCTCTTTTGGCTTTTGCGAACATAGCTAGGCGTTCCCGCCAACACAGTATATATTGCGTCTTTTGTAGAAGTTTTACCCACGCTTCCTGTCACCGCAATAACAAAAGGATTATATTTTTTTAATATAATTCTAGCCTCTATTTCGAGGATTGATACGACTATTTTTTTTAAGAAGTGTTTCATCGTCTGTTTTATCTATCGGGCGGTATCTCGTAATAATTAATGAGGAATTTTGTAAGTTCAATAAAGGGATTGGTCAAAGTTTCAGAGGCATACTGCGCACCTTTCGGATAGACATGATAAAGGAATATGATGTATTTTGGGCTGTATGCCGGGAAATAGCCGAAGAAGGAGTGCAGATACCTATCCCCATAATACCCGCCATTGACCGGATCTGCAATCTGCGCCGTTCCAGTCTTCGCGGCAAGGCTGTAGTGATCCATTTTCACTGCACCTTTACGCAGAGCTTTGTCCACAACTTCCACCAACATTTTCGTCACTTGTTCTGCAGTTTCTTTCTGTATAACCCTCACCCCAGGATCAGGCTTGACTTTTCTTGTCGATCCATCTGTGTATTGAACTTCTTTGATAATGTGAGGCTTGATGAGCATTCCGCCATTAGCAATGACAGACATAGCCCGGATCGTGGCAATAGGAGACATGGCAATTCCCTGCCCATAGGAAGCTGTCGCTTGTTCGATTTCCCTGCCAGTTTTCAAGTTGCTGACTTTGCCTTTCTGCTCATTCGGCTGATCAATGCCTGTTAATTCCCCGAAGCCGAAGCTTAATAGATATCTGCTAAATTCTTCGCTCCCAACTTTCAGCGCAACAGTGGCCGCGCCGATGTTCAAAGATTGATTAAGAACTTCCTGCATGGAAACGACTCCTCGAGCTTTGCCGTCATAATTGGAAATTCTTTTTCCATTCAAAAGGAGAAATCCTTTATCATCATAAGTCGACTCTGGAGTCACAGCACCGGAATCAATGCCCGCCGCCATAGTCAGAGGCTTGATGATGGATCCCATTTCATAAATTCCCTCCACAAGTTGATTGGAAAAAACTCGAGGGTCACTCACTTCCTTCAAGTTATTCGGATCAAAGGTCGGCCATTGCGCCATGGCGTAAATTTCCCCAGTCTTTGGATCCATAATTATTCCGCCGATGAAATCTGATTTCCATTCTGCTTGGGTTTTTTCTAATACTTTTTCCAACTCGCTCTCCACCGAGGGGTCAATTGAGGCAATGATATCGCCATTTTTGTTATCACCTTTTATGTCCCCTCTAAGATTGGCGAAAAGTTCCGCGAAGAAATTCACATTATTCGCTGCACCAGTGCGATTGAGGACATTCTCATAATAACTTTCCAAGCCATATCTCCCGGCAATCTTATCCTCTCTATCATACCCTATGAGCCCGATCGTATGCGCTGCTAGAGAACCACCTGGGTAGACTCTCCAATTTTCTTTATAAACATCAATGCCGGGGATTTTCAATTCCCCAATTGAAATGCCAATATCCCTGTCCAACCTTTTCGCCAATTCCTCATACTGGTCATTTTTCTTGCCAGCTTTTTCCATGAATAGCTCTCGGTCAACTTTTACATACTGCGACAAGGCTTCATAAGCATCATCTGGATCTCCGATGAGCTTGGGATTCATGATCAATGTATATCCTTCTTTCAAAGTCGCCACACTAACTTTATTACCATTTTTGTCACTGCCTTTTGATTGGAAAAATATGGAGCCCCGGTCAAAAGAGGAATTTGCCGGCCTAGAATATTGCCTATCGGCTTGCTCTGCATAAGACTTTCCATTAACGATCTGTATGAAATATAGCTTGGCGGAGACTCCAAGAGCAATAAGACAGAAGAGTCCTAGAAGTATTCTCATTCTAACGACTGAAGATTCGTTCATTTTGCCAGGGCTGTCAGAGACTTCATGGAAATGTATGATGTCACCTCTGCATCCTTGAGGCCTTTGGAATAAGCCAGCTCAAGTGTAATGGCTTTCTTTAATGAAAAATATTTTGTCTCCAATTCATTAATATCCATGGTGACTGTCGATACACCTTTCGATATCTTCTCTCTTTGCACGACATTTATGATGGCTTTCTGTAGAAGAAAAATGTAGGCACAAGCCGTCACAAGTATGCATGCAACAAGAACTGCAAAAACTCTTTCTCTATGGTGCTGTGTCGCTCTATATAAGATTGTAATTGTTTTTGTCATGCTATTTATTTTTTCTTTTTTTGTTTCTGATTTTATTTATTTTTATATCTTTTCTATTATCCTTAATTTCGCACTTCGCGATCTGGGATTATTTTGTATTTCCTCTTCGCTGGCTTCTATGGGCTTTTTTGTAATTATATTCGCCATGCCAGCTTCCTTTTTTTCAATATTAAAATGTTTGACGATCCTATCCTCTAGGCTGTGGAATGAAATCACCGCCATCCTTCCCCCTTTCTCTAGTCGGTCAAAGCCATTAGCCAGTCCTTCCTTCAAAGTATTCAATTCATCATTCACCGCTATGCGTAATGCTTGGAAAGTTCGCGTCGCTGGGTGGATTCTGCCTCTCTTGTACATGCCGGGAACTGACTGATTAATGATCTCCACTAGTTCCCCCGTCGTTTCAATCTTTTTCTTCTGGCGGTAAATCACAATGCTTTTAGAGATTTTTCTCGCATATCTTTCTTCGCCATATCCGAAGATGATGTCTGCAATGCTGGACTCGCTCCAATTATTTACGATGTATCCCGAGGTTAGATCGTCTACATCAGGATTCTTGGAAAAAGTCATGAGTAAAGGCTCGTCATTCTTGAAAGTGAATCCCCTACCGGAAGTTTCGAATTGATCCGAAGAGAGCCCGAGGTCAAGCATAATGCGATTGACTTTGCCTATACCAAGCTCATCCAGGACTTTATCCATTTCTCCGTAGCTGGACTGCTTTAGAAAAACTCTCTCGCTTGGCAGATTTTTTTTTGATCTATCTAATGCATCAATATCTCTATCTAACCCTACAACCGTGATATTTCCATTAGCTTTTTCCAAAGCATACTTGGCATGCCCGGCACTTCCCAATGTTCCATCCAAGTAAATATCACCTGGCTGGATATTGAGACCGTCTATTGATTCTTTTAAAAGAACTGATTTATGCACAGACATCGTGGCGAGTTGCGACATGCTTTAAAAAAGTCCCGCCCCGCCGATCTTCTCGGCTAACTTATCGACTTTCGCCTCGACTTCATTGCGATACGTTTCCCACTTCTCTTCATCCCAGATTTCCGCTCTGTCTCGTACGCCGACAATCACGACCTTGCGTCCGAGCTTTGCTCGAGTCACGAGATATTCCGGGAGAAGCATTCTGCCAAGAGCGTCTACATCTATTTCGACCGCGCCTCCAAGGAGATAGCGATTGAAGCTGCGACTGTCTGCAGAAAGCATCGCGGAATCCGGAGAAGATAATCGCTCTGTGATCGATTCCCAAGATTTCACTGTGAAAATAAAAAGACAGGAATCCAATCCAGAAGTGATAACAACTTTTTTGCCTGTTTCTCGGCGGAATTTCGCCGGAAGTGACAAACGGTTCTTATCGTCGATGACATGTCTATATTCTCCGATAAGCATATTTTAGCGAGCGAAATGGAAGGAAATTAATCCATACCACCTCTTCCCACTTGATGGCATTATATACCACTTTTAAATTTTTCAAGTAAAAAGAATGTGGATAACGGGGGGATAAGTGGTGAATAAGTAAAAAATCTCATTATGCAAATGAGATTTTTGTGACTGAAGTAAATTTAATACTATTTCTTCGGCTTCATCAATGGAAACATTTGTAGTTCACGAATAGGCTTGTCAGCAAGGATAGCAAAAAATCTTTCACCAAATCCGAAGCCGCAAGTCGGTGGCATAGCATGCTCTAGCATCTCCACAAATTCATCATCAGGCATCATGGCTTCCGTATCGCCAGCATCAATCAGTTTTTTCTGCTCATCAAAGCGCTGTTTCTGGTCGATTGGATCATTCAATTCGGAGTATCCTCTTCCCACTTCACTGCCTGCAATCAGAGGTTGGAACATTTGTACAGTTTCTGTGCCTTCAATTCGCTTTGCCAGTGGGGCAACCAGGACAGGATGATTAATGAGGAAAGCCGGACCGGAAATATTTTTCCTGCAGTATTTCCAGAGCGTATCGGTCAGCCTCTCCCTATTCGTGCCTTCATACTTCACGCCTAGTTCATCCAATTTTTTCATCATCTCCTTATCAGAAGCCTTGGCAATATCTATTCCAATCTGCTTCTTTATTTCACTGGCATAGTCTATCTTTGTCCATTCGTGAGCAAGGTCAAAGGTATGACCTCGGGAAGTGAATTTCGTCGTGCCGAAAGTCTCCTGCGCTATTTTTATATACATTTCCCTGGTCAATTCCATCCCATCCTCGAAGTCGGCAAAGGACCAGTAGAATTCCATATTTGTAAATTCCTGCAAATGTTCAGGACTCGATCCCTCATTCCTATACACTCTCCCGATCTCAAAAGTTTTTGGGAATCCCGCCGCCATCAGCCTCTTCTGCCAAAGCTCGCCGACAGAAATGCGCAGATATACATCCAAATCATAATCATTATGATGAGTCTTAAAAGGAGTTGCCTCTGCTCCACCAGTCGTAATTTCCAAAGTCGGTGTCTCTACTTCTAAAAATCCCTTGGACTTCAGAAAATTTCTTGTGATATCCCAAAATTGTGATTTCTTTATGATAAGCTCGCGAAGTTCCTGGTTCATCAGCAGGTCTAGATAGCGCTTGCGGTATCTCTCGTCAGTATCCTGTATTCCATGCCATTTTTCTGGTAATGGTTGGAGAGTTTTTGCAGCAATTGTCCAACTCTTTACCAGTATGCTTTGCTCTCCCCTTTCTGTAGTGAAAAATGTGCCGGTGACGGAAATAAAGTCACCGATGTCAACAGCGTCTGTAAAAAGTTTAAAAAGTTTTTCATCTATCGCGTCTTTTTTAAAGACTGCTTGAAAGCGAGCCTTGCCATCATTTTTTCCATCATATAAAACCGCGAATAATATGGAGCCTTGACCTCGTATGGCCATGATTCTGCCTGCGAGAGAAACTTCTTTTCCAAATTTTTTACCCCCCTCTTTGGCATATTCATCAAAACTTAGCTTAGCATCAGCCAGACAGAAAGTACGTGGAATCTTAGATGGATATGGATCCATTCCAGCTTTTTTTATAAGTTCAAGTTTGCCCAGGCGCGCCGCGCGAAGTTCCTCTAATGAGGCCATAAATTATTTCAATTTGCTTTATTCAATGCTGATAAGCGTATAAGTCACTTTCCCTTTTGGAGTAGTGAAGCTGAAAGTCTCCCCCTTCTTCTTTCCCAGAAGAGAGAGTCCGAAAGGTGAAAGGTTAGAGACCTTCCCATGAGCCATGTCTGCTTCTTCCGAACCGACAACTTTGTAAGTCTTGATATCGGCTTCGCCTTCCTTCTGGACTTTCACAGTAGAGCCGACAGTTGCCTTGTCTCCATGCTGGTCAGCGACAAGAACGGCAGTCTTGAGAAGATTCTCTAGGTGATTGATGCGATCCTCAACTTCCGCTTGCTCTTGGCGAGCTTCGTGGTATTCTGCATTTTCAGAAAGATCACCAAGCTTCTTGGCATACTCCAAATTCTCCGCAACCACCTTTCTCCTCTCCGTGCGCAGGAA
>CALQZK010000017.1 GCA_943349555.1 Candidatus Nomurabacteria bacterium | reverse complement strand
AAAACCGCCAGTTTATAACTAAGGCGGTCTCTTGCTACTCATAATTCGCTCGAGCGATCTATGTGTATTATTTCACTGCGTCCTTCAAAGCCTTTGCGGCTCGGAATTTTGGCACTTTCATTGCGGCAACCTTGATAGCTTCTCCTGTGCGGGGATTTCGCGCATCGCGAGCTGCTCTCTGCTTGACGGAGAAGATTCCTAGGCCAGCGATAGAAACTTCCTCACCTTTCTTTAGAGAATCGATGATTGAGTTCATCATCGCTTCTACGGCCTGCTCTGCCTGAACCTTTGTTCCTCCTAATACTGCATGGACTGCGTCTACAATTCCTGCTTTATTCATAGTTGTAATTATTATTAATAATTGTTCCTAACCTCCATATCATTATATATGAAGCCATTTTATGCGCAATAGCGGTAGAATAGGACAACAGAGTTGACTATCTAGCAAATTCTATGGCTCGAGTCTCTCTTATCACTGTGATTTTTATTTCCCCAGGGTATTTCAAGTCCTTTTCTATTTTAATGGCTATATCTCTAGCTAGATTGCGAGCTTCCAAGTCAGTAATCGCCTCTGGGGTGACGAAAATGCGGATTTCCCGGCCTGCCTGGAGGGCATAGGATTTTTCCACGCCTTTGAAGTTATTAGCAATGGCTTCCAGGTCTCCAAGCCTTTTCAAGTAATTTTCTATGCTGTCTCGCCTTGCTCCAGGACGTGCTCCAGATATGGCATCGGCGGATTGGACAATGCGGGATTCCACAGTTTCGTAAGGATATTCTTCATGATGAGCCTGCATTGCCTTCACAATATCTTCGCTGGCTCCAAATTTCTGCAATATTCTGCGTCCAATTTCCACATGTGTACCGACAACTTCATGATCCAGAGCTTTGCCTAGGTCGTGGAGAAGGGCACCGGCCTTAGCCACAGCCACATTTGCCCCTATTTCTTCGGCTATCATTCCTGCAATATGCGACATCTCTATAGAATGTTGGAGGACATTCTGACCATAGCTAGTACGGAAGTGCAGACGTCCGAGTATGAGGAGAATGCGAAGATCAAGCCCTATAACTCCGCATTCATAGGCAGCTTGCTCGCCCTTTTCTTTTATTGTCTTGTTGATGCCTGCCTGGGCTTCCTGCACAATTTTCTCTATCTTCGCTGGCTGGATTCTGCCGTCTTTGATCAATTCCTCCAGCGCAACTTTGGCAATATGCCTGCGCACAGGATCAAATGAAGAAATTGTGATGTTTCCAGGCGTATCATCGACTATGACTTCCACTCCAGTCATTCTTTCAAAGGCTTTTATATTCCTTCCTTCTTTTCCTATAATTTTTCCCTTTATCTCATCATTTGGAATAGATACAGAGGTAGACATAATGTCCGAAGCTACGGAATTGGAAAGGCGCTGGATGGAAATTGCCAATATATCCTTAGCCTTGTTCTCCAGCATATCTTCTCCACTTTGGTCCAGCTTGGCCATGCGAGCCAGGATATCTTTCTCGGAATTCTTCTCGATAGTCTGGAAAATTTCTTTCCTAGCCTCTTCCAGGCTCATATTCGCTGCTTTCTGCAGGGCCTCTGTTTTATCAAGCTCCAGTTTATCGGCTTTTTCTCTGATCGTTTTTATTTCGGCAATGCGGATTTTTATCAATTCCACTTCTTTGTCTATATCTGTTTGGCGTTTATCAAGCAAATCCTCCTTTTTTATCAAACGTGCTTCAGCCTGCTGTATCTTATCCTCTTTTTCCTTTATCTCTACGCGAGCTTTGTCCAGGAACTGTTGGGTCTTGGCTTCAGCTTCGGTCGTTATTTTCTTGGCCTCTTCTTTTGCTGTCAGGATCATTTCCTTTATTTCCAGCTCCATAGAGCCCTTCTTTCCAAGGGAGATGATAAGTCGAAGATAATAGCCTATTCCAAGTCCGGCCAAGCCGGCAAGGCTTAAAAGTAATGCAACTAATTTTAATGACATATGCGAATGCAGATTCGCTCCTCCGGACTAAAAGTCTTTAATGTATCTATTCTTCTGTCTATTCTGATCGTGTCGGGGCAAGGTGATTTATTTAAGTTCTAAAAGTTTCCGAAAAAGCAACCTACGGTAATTATTCCAGTAATGCGCTTATCGTATAACTATCCTAGAACCTTGTCAATGAGACCATATTTTTTCGCTTCTTCTGCGTCCATGAAGAAATCGCGATCAACATCTTTATCGATTTTAGAAACTGGCTGGCCAGTGTTCTTTGCCAGGATTTTGTTTAGATTCTCACGCATTTTTAATATATGCTTGGCACTGATCTCTATATCCGATGCCTGACCCTCTGCTCCGCCTAGTGGCTGGTGGATCATAACTTCAGAATTTGGAAGGGCAAATCTCTTACCTTTCGCTCCTGCAGACAATATAAGCGCTGCACCAGAGGCCGCGATACCGACGCATGTTGTAGAGACAGGATTTTTAATATGATTCATCGTATCGATAATTGCTAGAGTAGAAGTCACAGAACCGCCGGGGGAGTTGATGTAGAGATTAATATCTTTCTTAGAATCTTCGAATTGCAGGAAAAGAAGCTGAGCAATTATGATATTTGCCATATGGTCGTCTATCGGTCCCGCAAGGAAAATAACATTCTCCTTTAGTAGGCGTGAATAGATGTCATAAGCCCTTTCACCGAAATTTGTTTTCTCTATGACTGTTGGAATAAGCATGTATGAATAATACATGTTATATGGCATTTGGCAACCGTCTCCAACTGATATAAAATTGAGTACATGAAGTTACACAGGTTCTACATCGAGGAAACCGTTGGAAATGCTGATCAAATTAGGATTGCTTCAAGTGGTATAGGCGAACAATTGCAGAGGGTTGTAAAACGGAAACCCGGTGATAATATAATAATCTTTGACAATTCCGGCTTTGAATATGAAGTTGTAATTATTGGATACGACAATTATACCATAATTTGCGATGTCAAGAAAAAAACGGTGAATAATATTTTACCAAAAAGAGAAGTTTATTTATTCGCTTCTATTGTGAAGAAAGATAAATTTGAATGGATTGTGGAAAAGGGAACGGAGCTGGGCGTGACGCATATTATTCCGGTAATTTCTGCTAGGAGTGAAAAGAAGGATTTAAATACTGATAGACTAAAAAGAATAAGCGTAGAAGCTTGTGAGCAAAGTGGTAGGGCAACGATCCCCGAAATTGCCGACATTTTGAATTTGGATGATGCGATTACTCTCTCAAAAAGTAAAACACCTGTCGTTATAGCGTTTCATACCGATGGAGAAATATTTAAAAAAGAAGAATTCTCAAAGGAGGCTGTAATTAGTGCTTTCATCGGACCGGAAGGGGGGTGGACTCCGGAAGAGATAGAGATGTTTCACAAGAGTGGCATGGCGGTCAGGAATCTTGGTCCGCAAGTTCTGCGAGCGGAAACGGCCGTGGTGGCGGCATTGGCGCAGTTAGTGTTTTAAGCTAAATCTTCTAGCTCTCCAAAAATTTAAACACTCTCTCATTCATCAGCACAGTTTCTGCATACACAGCTGCGCGTTCTCTGTCTGCATCTTTGTAATGTTCTACAATAAGATTAACTTCACTTTCTATTTCTTTTGGATCAACAATAATTTTTTCTGCCTCAGCTATTTTATTTAAAATTAATTGCAATTTTGCTTTCTTCTCCGCATGAGGTCTCCAGTCTTTTCTCAAGTCTTCAATTGTTTTCTTCGCATGCTTCATATAGTCTTCGATCTTTACCCCCATGCGGGCAACATCATCGGAGAATTGTGATTCCATTCTTCCAAGCTCGCTGTCTACTAGGATGTCAGGAAGCTCCATGAGACATGTCTCGATGAGCTTGTCTGAAATAGAGATCCTCTTCTTATCTTTTTCCTTATTCTTTTTTTCTTCTGCAATCATCACTTTGATTTTTGCCTTGAAGTCAGCTATATCGGTAAAATTTCCAAGAGACTTTACGAAAGCATCGTCGAACTCTGGCAGGGAAGCATCCACCGCCTTCTCATGTTCAGTGGCAGACATTTTCTCATGATCATGTCCGCTATGGTCGGCTCTCGATCTTCGGATATTTAAAATTGCATCAGCAACTTCTTTCTCCGTTACTTCCGCAATTTCACTTTTCTTTCCCTTCTCTTCTTTTGCAATTTTCTTATAATCCCCAAGCTTCACTTCCGGCACAACCGCAGTAATAATTTTAAACTCAAGAGGATTGCCTTTTGCAATTTTTGTAATTTGGATTTCTGGCCGACCAATGGCATCAATCTTTTCATCGATGACAATTTTCGGATATGCTTGCGAGAGTGCTAGTTCCGCCATTTCCTCCATAATATTCATCTCCCCTACTTTTGCCACGAGGGTGGCTTCTGGAACTTTGCCTTTGCGGAAGCCGTCTATGGTGACTTCATTATTTATATTTTCCAAAGCCTTTTTTCTGAAAGATTCGAAGGTGTCAGCAGAAATAGAACCCGTAATCTCTACGCGTGATTTATCTAGTTTTGTGATTTTTGTCATGAAATGCAGTTTACATTAATAGGATAAAGAGGGCAAGTTTTGAGTGTAAAACAAAAATACCCTTTCGGGCAGTTCTTGTTTGTTGTGAATTTAAATTATTAAAAACTATAATCCACATCCTTCATCTGTGCATCCAAGTCTGCCTGAAGTAAAGTGACATCATCTGCCTGTGAGGCTGTGGCGGTCATGGCATTGTTGTTATTATCCACGCTTGCTTGTTCCTGCGGAACTGCATTGACAGGGGACTGAGTATTAAGCCTTGACCCGAAGAAGTACAATGCGGCGATAATAAGCATGAGAACAATGATAAGTGCGCCAACAATAGGTCCCACCTTCTTTTCTGTAGAAGGAACCGGAGGCATGCCATTCATCATTCCACTGGAGTTTTGTGTATTTATGTCCATGTTTTTATTTTATAATTATTATTAATTAATTTATTGATTAGTCTCGACTTCAGAGGATGATTTAACTTCGGCTTCCATGTTGTGTGCTATCGACACAATTACTTTCTGGAAGGCTTCTTTTGCTTCCTTCACGCTCTTGATTGCTGCATCACCCAAAGTTCGAGGCTTAATTAAGTCGACTTCAGCTGTGGCAGAAGTCTCTGTGCTTGATGCAGTTGCACTGGAATCTATAGATAGAGCCTGGAATGCTGCAACTTCAATTTTTGCGGTAGCCAGCTTTTCATTCGCAATGGCTAGGAGAGCCTTGGAGTCCGTCATGACACGGCCTTCAGCCTCGGCTTTTGTGATTCTAGCCTCAATTCTTGTGGAAATATTCGTAAGATTTGAGATTGCGACTGTAAGTTCCTTGACCAATGCATTTTTTCGCGCATTGAATTCATTTAATTTCATTTTCTTTTTTATTTCTTCCCGGATGTCCTTTCTAGCTTCTGCTGACTTCTTGAACATGTCGGTGCTGGAAGCTCGCATCAGTTTTGCTTCAGCTCTCATGTCAGAACGCAGTTCTTTTGCTTCTTCTCGCATTTCCTTCTTCTTCTCAATTAGAGGATTGCGCACATCACGGTTCTTTTCCAATCTGTTTTCTATAGTTTCCTTAATGCCTGCGCGATCCTGTGCCTGCGCTATAGATACTGCTGAGAATGCCGCACAAATAAGAAACACTGTAAATATTGATGTTGTTTTTATTTTCATATTTTATATATATTAGCGAGTAAACCAACGAGTACACCAACTGCGTCGTTTCCGTATTCCACCATCATACACTATTTCTTGCTTTCTCGATACATTTTCTTGCCAGCTTCAAAAGCTGCCTGGGCCTTCTCTTTTCCTGCAAAATCCTTAATAACTACCTCTTTATTCTGAAGTTTCTTGTATGTTGAATAGAAATGTTCGATTTCTCGCAAAGTATGGGTATTTAAGTCCTTCAAATCCTTCACATCATTCCACCTAGGGTCATCGACAGGCACTGCAATGATCTTGTCATCCGCCTCTCCGCTATCAAGCATTCCCATAATAGCCACTGGGCGCACGCGCACTAGAATTCCTGGAAAAAGAGGATAAGTTGTAAGAACGACAACGTCTATAGGGTCGCCATCATGCCAGAGAGTCTGGGGGATGAAGCCATAGTCAAAAGGGAAGTCCTGCGAAGTATGAGAAACACGGTCGAGGGCAATTAACCCCGTCTTTTTATCTATCTCATATTTATTCTTCGATCCTTTTGGAATTTCTATAATGACATTTATCTTGTCAGCTGTTCCTGGATCAACATCATGGAGCATATTCATAATATTTATTTATTATTTTTTAATAGGTTAAGCACTATATTAAGCCTTCTGAATATCAATTTTCCAGCCGGTCAATTTTGCCGCCAATCGCACATTCTGCCCACCTTTTCCTATGGCTAGAGACTGCTGGTCATCTGCGACTTTCACAATTGCACGATTCTCCTCTTTTATGATCTCAATGTTGGAAATTTTAGCTGGTGAGAGAGCTTCGGCGATGAATTTGGACAAGTCCTCATTCCACTCTATTATATCTATTTTTTCTCCCGCAAGCTCGCTCGAAACTGTATTGACGCGCACGCCTCTCTGTCCGACGAGGGAGCCGATAGGGTCGATGTGGCTGTCATTGGAAGTGACGGCGATCTTGGAGCGTCCGCCGGCTTCTCGGGCAATAGCCTTTATTTCCACAACTTTCTGGGCGATTTCTGGAGCTTCTATCTCAAAAAGCTTTGCTAGGAACTTGGGATGTGATCGGGAAAGCTTTAGAAGTATGCCTTTTGGGCTTTCCTCAACTGCGTAAAGGTAAGCTCGAATACGTTCTCCCTGCTTGTAGTGTTCGCTTGGGATCTGCTCTTCGTAAGGGATAATGCCGACAGCGCGGCCCATGTCGATGAATAGAGCGCCTCTTTCAAGTCTCTGTACTGTTCCAGAAACAATTTCCCCTTCTTTCTGCCCGTATTCGTTGAGAACCGAGGTCTTTTCTGCCTCGCGGATCTTCTGGATGATGACTTGCTTGGCTGTTTGAGCGGCGATTCTGCCATAGTCACCCTTTAGTTCAAGTGGAAAGACAATTTCATCATCTATCTTGGCATCCCTCTTTATTTTCTTGGCGTCTGCGAGGAGAATGTGATGCTCTGGGTTGAACCTGACTTTTATATTCTCCTGATCAATAGTCTTCAAGTCCTCTTCCTCCACTTCGTCTTCCATGATGACTTTGGATTCATCGACGACGATTTTGACCTGATAAAATTCCACCTTTCCGCTGTTCTGGTCGAAAATAGCCTTCACAATCTGGCCTTTTTTCCCATACTCTTTCTTGTAGGCGGTTGCCAGGGCAAGCTCAATAGCCTCAAGCATTTTTTCCTTTGGAATTCCGCGCTCTTCCTCCAATTGCTGGAGAACCGAATGTATTACTTTTAAGTCGAACATGTGTTTTTGTAAAAAATTAAGTTCGCTGTGAGGCGAACTGCTAATGGCAATATAATAACATATGATACAATATATGCAATGCTCATTGAAGACTCACAGCTCAATAAGTTCATCATTGACTCCAATCTTGTCTCTCGGGCGGATTTTGATTCTGCGCTTGCAGAAGCCGAGGCGAAAGGGGTTAAGGTTGGAGAGATTCTCGTAAACTCCGGCAAGATTACGGAGGATAATCTACGTAGGATGCACGCCTATGTGCTCTGTATTCCTTTCGTGGACTTGAAGCAGAAGAGAATTCCTTTTGACACCCTCTCTCTCATACCCGAGCCCATTGCCCGCAAGAACAATATAGTCGCTTTTAAAAAAACAGAGGACAGCCTGGAAGTCGCCATGCTGGATGTTAACGACCTTTCTGCAATTGATTTTATAAAAAAGAAAGTCAGTCTGAAAATTTTGCCTCGCCTGACAGATACAGAATCTATTAAAGACGCGCTCATCCAGTATCAGAAAAGTTTGAAAGAAGAATTCGGGGACATTATACAAAAAGAATCGATGTCTCTGAAAGCTATGGCGGATGAAGTGGTCAAGAATGGCAATCCAGAATCAGAGAAGGACCTCAAGAAAATAGCGGAGGATTTGCCGGTGGTGCGCATTGTCGATGCATTGCTCAAGCATGCCATCATCCAGAATGCTTCCGACATACACATAGAGCCGATGGAAGATGAATTACTCATCCGATACAGAATCGATGGGCTCTTGCATGACGCTATGGTCTTACCCAAGAATGCCGAGCCTTCCATCACTGCCCGCATCAAAGTCCTTTCCAATCTCAAGTTAGATGAGAAGCGCCTTCCGCAGGACGGTCGATTCAAGGTGGATATGAATAGTGAAAAAGTTTCTCTCCGAGTTTCCATTTTGCCTACTTGCTACGGAGAAAAAACGGTCATGCGCTTGCTCAAGGAAAATGTTTCCGGTTTTACGCTAGAGTACCTATCTTTCCATGGGGAAGGATTGGAGAGAATTCATCGCGCTTTGACCCAGACTACGGGAATGATCCTGACGACAGGACCAACAGGATCTGGAAAAACTACGACTCTATATACTGTACTCGATATTTTAAATAAGCCTGATGTGAATATTTGCACAATAGAGGATCCAGTGGAGTATCAGATGAAGCGCATAAATCAGACGCAGGTGAATACTGACATCGGATTTACCTTCGCCTCTGGTCTGCGAACTCTGGTCCGTCAGGATCCGGACATTATTATGGTTGGAGAAATCCGCGATAATGAGACGGCGAGCCTTGCGGTCAATGCCGCCTTGACCGGACACCTTGTCCTTTCTACTCTACACACCAATAGCGCCGCAGGAGCCATACCCAGGCTTTTGGATATGAAAATAGAACCCTTTCTTTTGGTTTCTACTATAAATGTCATCATTGCGCAGAGGCTGGTGCGCAGGCTTTCCCCGAGTAAAGATAAATATTTTCTTTCAAAGTCGGAAGTTGAAGTTCTGGGAAAATCGGTCGATCTCGCAAGAGTGCTGACGGCGTTGCAGGAAGAAAAAATATTGAAGAGCGCAGATTTTTCTAAAGGCGGAGATGTCTGGGAGAAAATTCCTTTTTATAAAGCAGTGGCAGGGAAAGAGGATGATGGATTCAAGAGCAGGCTTGGTATCCATGAAGTTTTAAACGTAACCTCTACTATCAAAGAGCTTATTATAAAAGGCGGGACTTCGGAGCAGATCGAAGATCAGGCACGAAAAGAGGGGATGCTTACAATGATAGAAGACGGAATCTTCAAGTGTGTCCAAGGTATGACGACTATCGAGGAGGTGTTGCGAGTAGTATCCGAGTAATTTCATAGTGATATGGCACATTTTACTTTTAAAGCAAAAAAAGCAGGAGGGGAGATCCATAATGGTCAACAGGATGCCAAAGACCGATTCGAGCTGTATAAAATGCTAAAAGAATCTGGAGAGGAAGTAATATCTGCTGAAGAAAAGAAATCAACGAAGCTTTCCATGGATATATCTCTCCCTTTTCTAAATTCTGTCAGAATGAATGATAAGATAAAATTCTCCAGGAACTTGGGATCGATGATCAAGGCCGGCTTATCGATGTCTCAGTCGCTCTCGGTTATGGAAAGGCAAGAGACGAATAAGGCAGTCAAGAAAATTATCACCGCTCTGAATGCGGATGTGCGCAGAGGGAAAACTCTGAGCGAGGGGATGGGAACTTTTCCCAAAATGTTTTCGCCCATGATGATCGCCATGGTGCGGTCGGGAGAGGAGAGCGGAACTCTCGCAGAGGCTCTGCGCATTATTACCTTGCAGATGGATAAGAGTCACAGTCTGCAGAGGAGGGTTAAGGGAGCATTGATTTACCCCGGCATTATCTTCTGTGCGATGATTGGAATCGGTATCATCCTCTTTACTTATGTCGTTCCCACGCTGACTAAAACTTTCAAGGAACTGAAGCTTGAATTACCAGCTTCCACGAGATTTATCATGTTTATTAGCGAACTGATACAGAATCATGGAGTCGTAGTCTTTGCCAGCCTCTTCGTTATTATTGCTTCTCTATATATATGGTCCAAGCAGGAGGGGGGTAAAAAAGTTTTTCATAAAATAGTTTTGAAAATTCCTATAATCGGAAATCTGGCGAAGGAGGTTAATGTCGCGCATACTGCCAGGACGCTCTCTTCTCTCATCGATTCTGGTGTTGATGTTCTGGACTCTCTGGGAATTACGGCTGACATTCTACAGAATGTGCATTACAAAAAGATCGCCCAGAATGCAGTCAAGACGGTCGAGAGAGGCGAACCTTTGTCGAAAATTTTCTCCGAGAATACAGATCTTTACCCAGTATTTTTCAGTGAGATGATACATGTGGGAGAGGAGACGGGGAAAATAGGGGAAATGCTCTTGGGAGTCGCTGTTTACTATGAAGAAGATGTTGACCAGAAGACGAAAGATATGGCGACAATCATCGAGCCTTTCCTTATGATCATCATTGCTGGTGGTGTGGCATTTTTTGCCATTGCCATGATTTCGCCTATGTACTCACTCGTCAATGCCATTTAATACAAAAAGCAAAATGTGCGGTCAGGGCAGGGCTTTTACTCTTATAGAGACTTTGGTAGGAGTAGCTGTTTTCTTGGTCATAGCGACAGCGGCATACCAAGCCTATGCCAGCCTCTTTACTCTCATCAGTCTAAATCAATATAAAATAATTGCTCTGAATCTTGCTAATGAAAAGTTTGAAGTTGCTCGAGGTTTGCCATACGCAGACCTTGAGGAGACTGCGGGATCAGGAGAGATTATCAGAAGCGGAATTTCCTTTAATGCTACTACAACAGTCTTTGTTGGTGAGAAAAATAAACTCATGGAATTAGAAATTGGTTGTCCGTCATGTAAGAGTTTTATTCCTTTGAAATTGACCACACAGTTTTATGAATAAAAAAGGATTTACATTATTGGAAATATTGTTGGTTATCGGTATTCTCGGTGCCATTCTTGTTGTCGTCTCTTCATTACAGACAAATATATTTAAATATAATAAATCCGCTAGCGATTCTCTGCAGAATTCGCAGGATTCGCGTTCTATTATCCGAGTCATGGTCAAGGAATTGCGCTCCGCCAAGCAGGGGAGTGATGGCTCTTATCCTATTGCTCAAACAGGAACCAGCACGCTAACTTTTTATAGTGACATAGATGCGGATGGGGCGACAGAAAAAGTACGCTACTTTATTTCGACCACGACTACTCCGTTTACTTTGCAAAAGGGGATAATAAAAGCCGGAGCAGAAGAGACTTTTTCGATTTTGTCTTACAATATACAAAACGGCACCTCTACTGATATGTTCGAATACTACGGTCTATCATCATCCATCGTCGAATCAATCCCCGATATAAAAATGATA
>CALQZK010000016.1 GCA_943349555.1 Candidatus Nomurabacteria bacterium | reverse complement strand
TATACTAGGAAAGTTCAAGCCCTATGAACTGAAGGAATTGAAGAAGATAGAAAAGAGGGTAATAGAAGCTGTGGAAATCATAGTAAAAGAGGGAAAGGATAAAGCGATGAGTTTGGTGAATGCGGGATAAGAGAAAAGAAAAGTCCTCTCCTTTCTTACTTCTTTTCTCCTGTGAACGACAATGCCATCTTCTGCTCCTTAGCATCGAACAATGTGATCTTGAAGTTGTAATTCTTGCCCAATTCAAGAGTCTTGCGCAGCTTTTCCTCTGATCCGAATTCAGAAATATGCACAAGTCCGGCAATACCTTCTTCTATCGAAGCCAAAGCACCATGCTTATTAAACTTGATGATAACGCCCTGGACCTGCATATCCTTCTTATATTTCTTTCCAGCTTCAACCCATGGATTTTCCTTGAGTGCTTTCATAGAAAGAGAGATTTTTCCTTCTTTAATTTCAATTATCTTGACCTTAACTTTTTGTCCCACTTTAAATAGCGTGCGAGGATCTTCCACTAGAGCCCAATCAATTTCAGAAATATGCACAAGTCCTTCCAACCCCTCCTCAATTTTTATAAACACTCCAAAGTCTACGATACCCGTGACTGTTCCTGACACTTCATCTTCGACTTTGTATTTTCCGATAATTTTTTCTTTATCCTTCTGTTCAGGGCTCTTTTCAGAGAAAATCAACTTGCCTTCTTTGGGTAATGCAGAGATGATGGAAACAGAAATCCTCTGTCCAACAAGCTTCTTCAATTCCTCCAGAATCTTATCTTTATCCCCGTCATTGACTCTTGGGTAATGCTCAGTTTTCAACTGTGAAGCAGGTAGGAATCCTGTGATGCCTTGCCATTCTATGATAAGCCCACCCTTATTAGCTTCGACTATAGGAAGATCCAATACTGCTTTGTTTTTTATCAATTCCTCTGCTTCGCTCCAGATGAGGGCTTGGCGGGCTTCCTTGAGGGAGAGCTCAATGTATCCCTCCTTATTATCTGTATCAACAACTTTCGCGGCTATCAGGTCGCCGATATTTATTTTCTTTATAATATCCCTAGCAGTAATAAATTCCCGGCCGTAAATAATACCCGTTCCTATAGGAGCGAGATTTATATATACCGCTGACTTCTCTATGCTTATAACCGGCCCTTCTACGAGATCCCCGACAATTGGTGGATTCTTGCTGTCATTTAAAACCTTATCCATTACCTCATTTACCACTTTTACTTCAACCGCATCCACAATTTCTTTAGACATTTATATATACGTTCCGCTTTTTAGCTAATAAAGTTAAGACTTGCGGGATTACGTACAGGAGCCACTATATGTGAAAATTGTTTTTTTGTCCACTTTTTGATATAATTGATGCATAACAGAAGATATCACATATGATTATTACCTATTTTGGATCAGAATTCTTCAAGGTGCAGTTCGGCGATATCACGCTCGCCTTTAACCCTATTTCCAAGGATTCCAGCCTGAAGGCGAGCAGATTTGGCGCGGATATAGTTTTTGTTACTGCTAATCACGAGGATTTTAATGGTACAGATCAAGTCGCTCACGGAGACAAGAAGCCTTTCTTAGTTGCTGGACCAGGTGAGTATGAAGTAAGGGGAGTTTTTATAAAAGGACTGCCATCAGAGTCGAATTATGGAGTAAAAAATGCCGGACCGAGTTTAATTAATACTATATATACAGTATCGCTGGAAAATATGAATATTTGTTTTCTCGGCGCTCTAAATACTCCAGAATTAAAAAATGAAACCATTGAAGCATTGGATGAAATAGACATTCTCTTTGTGCCAATTGGAGGAAACGGAGTTTTAGATGCCGCAAAAGCCTACAAATTGGCAGTTTCCCTTGAGCCAAAAATTATTATACCAATGCACTACGATGACGCCTCACTTAAGCATTTCCTAAAAGAAGCTGGTGAAAATCCAAAGCCCGAAGCCAAGCTAACAATCAAGAAAAAAGATTTGGAAGGAAAAGAGGGGGATGTTATGGTATTAGAAGCAAGCTCATGATACATCATATAGAAAACCACATAGAAAGAATGAGAGAGAAGCCAGAGCATGTCCGCAAGCAGTACGCTTTCTTTTCGTCCCTAGGCATTACGGCAATCATCCTGATGTTTTGGGTAGCATCTTTCAATGGTTCGTTTGCAATCGACCCTACAGTTATCGCGACAGAAAAAACAGAAGTAGAATCGCCGGTTTCTTCCCTTACCGCCAATGTTTCTGACGCCTTTACTTATGTAAAAGACATGATTTTTGGAGTTAATAAGGCGGAGTATGAGTCTGATGTTGTTGAAGTTGTGCCGGGGAGGAATTAGTATTATCACAGTATAATTAATGAAATCAATAACCTTAATAATACTCCTTGCATTTATTATATTTAGAAACAGTTTTACTACCCTACAAGGAAAAAGAGACAGGACAAGAGTTACATCATTTATATATTGGGGAAGAAAGCTGATAGAAATATTTGTATCTTTTCTGATCCCAATATTACTTCTATTGGAGATAATCAAGACTGATATTTATATTCCTTTTTATTATACTGGGATATTATTGTCGGTAACTGGTTTATCATTCATGATGTGGACAAGATTTAACAGAAATAGAGATTGGGGATTCATGGGAGATGATTCTGGCGATAGATTATTTACTGAAGGACCATATCGTTTTACCAGACATCCATATTATGTAGGTGCCGTTCTTGCTGGCATTGGTATATACTTACAATTGAATTACATACTGACGATCTTGATGCTTCCAACCATACTTTTCATGTTACATGTTATAAAGAAAGAAGATTATTTTCTTGAAAATAAGTTTGGGTCAAAGTATTCTGAATATAAGCAAAAAGTAGGCATTTCTCCTTGGTTCTATTGACTTCCTATATACCATAGTATATACTCCAGTATATGAACACAAAAACACTTTTAACTGTAAAAACAGACAAGAGCTTGAAGGAAGCCGCACAAAATATTGCAGGGGAACTTGGCTTCTCATTGGGTACTTTAGTCAATGCTTTTCTTAAGCAGTTCGTACGCACTAAGGAAGTTACATTCTCGGAAACCTACAGACCTTCAGAGTACCTAATACAAGCAATTGAAGAGTCGCGAAAAGAAGATATTTCTGGTAAACTTAAGGGATTCAAGGATCTTGATGAGATGTGGAAGGATCTCGAATCTTAATTAGACCATTAAATCATTATGTTATTTTATTCTGCTGAATTTAAAAAGCAGCTTAAGAAGCTGCATAAAAAATTGCGAAATAAGGTCAAAGAAAGACTTGCGATTTTTCTTGCAAATGAATTCAGCGAAATTCTGGATAATCATAAGCTTCATGGTGAATATAATAACTGTAGAAGTATTAGTATAAGCGGTGATATAAGAGTCATTTATTATAAATTGAATGAAAAAGACTACAAAATGGTCGCAGTAGGCACACATTCGCAATTGTATTAAGGTGCTCTAATACCCTAGTGCAAAATTACCACATTTCTGCTATAATATATGAACATTTATGGCTAAGAACGACCTACCTGTAAACTCCAAAGACCCCCAGGGCGAGAAGAGAAATCCCGCTCTAGGAATAATCCCACGCAGTATCAGCGTAGAAATGCGCGAGTCTTACCTGGACTATGCCATGTCTGTCATTACTGCGCGTGCCTTGCCGGATGTCCGCGACGGACTCAAGCCCGTCCACCGCCGTATCCTCTACGCCATGCATGAGAAAGGCCTGACCTCCAGTGCCAAGTTTCGCAAGTCTGCCGTTGTTGTTGGAGACGTACTCGGAAACTATCACCCTCACGGAGACGTCGCTGTCTATGACTCCATGGTTGTGATGGCGCAAGACTTCAAGATGCGATACCCGCTCATTGCCGGACAAGGAAACTTCGGGAATATTGACGGGGATTCTGCAGCTGCTATGCGATATACAGAAACCAAGATGTCTAGATTGTCAGGTGAGCTTCTGAAAGACATTGAGAAGGATACCGTAGACTTTCGCCCGAACTATGACGGAACACGCAAGGAACCGATTGTCCTGCCGACCGCTGTACCCAATCTTCTTTTAAACGGCACTCTTGGTATTGCCGTCGGTATGGCCACGAATATTGCACCTCATAATCTTGGAGAAGTAGTGGATGCTACATTGCATCTTTTGGAGAATAAGGAGGCGACGACGGAGGATTTACTGATGCATATAAAGGGTCCAGACTTTCCTACAGGAGCCATCATGTATGGAGAGAAAGACATTCATCATGCATATTCCACTGGTCGCGGAGGTATAGTTGTCAGAGGCGAAGCAGAAATAGTGGAGGATAAGAAAGGCCAGTATCAGATCATCATTTCTTCTATCCCATATCGCGTCAACAAGGCCGACTTAATTATGAAGATTGCAGATCTGGTTCGCGACAAAGCAATAGAGGGTATAAAAGGCCTTCGCGATGAGTCCGATAAAGAACTGCGCATTGCCATTGATCTCAAGCAGGGTGCACACCCAGAGAAAGTGTTGAATTTTATTTACCAACATACTCAGCTGGAAGACACTTTCCATGTTAACAGTATAGCCTTAGTAAATGGCGTGCCACAGACCCTTTCTCTGAAATCAATCTTGGAAGAATTCATCATCCATCGCATAGAGGTAATCCGCAGACGTACGAAATACGATTTGAATAAAGCAGAGGAGAGAGAGCATATCTTGCTTGGACTGAAGAAAGCTCTGGACCATATAGATGAAATTATAACACTTATTCGTGCTTCGAAGGATGCGACAGAAGCGCATTCCAATCTGATAAAGAAATTTAAATTCTCGGACAGGCAGGCAACAGCTATATTGGAAATGAGACTGGTTAAGCTAGCTGGCCTAGAAAGAAAAAAAGTTTTGGATGAATTGGAAGAAGTGCAGAAACTCATAGAAGCTCTCAAAGAAATCCTAGGAAGCGAAAAGAAAGTTCGCGTACTTATCAAGACAGAATTAACAGAAATAAAAGCAAAGTATGGAGATGAGAGGCGAACTAGGCTCATCAAACATAGCCTCAAAGACTTCAATCCCGAGGATCTCATTCCAGATGAAGAAAGCGTTCTTGTTCTGACAAAAGGTGGATATATAAAGAGGACAAATCCCGATGAATACAGGAAACAGAGGAGGGGAGGAGTGGGTGTGGTTGACCTAGATACGAAAGAAGAGGATTTTATTTCTCATCTTATTTACGCCAGCGCGCACAATGACCTTCTTTTCTTCACCGACAAAGGCAAGACTTATCAGATAAAAATGTATGATCTTCCAGAGGGTAAGAGAGCGACGAAAGGCAAGTCGATTATGAACTTCTTGTCTCTAGCGGAGGGTGAAAAAGTTACATCTATATTACCTATGCCAAAGAATAAGAAAGAGGCGGATGGGTTGGCATTGATGATGGTGACGAAAGGTGGAACAGGCAAGAAAAGTTCGGCAAAACATTTCCATGATGTCCGCCGATCCGGTCTGATCGCTATTACTTTGGATAGTGGAGATGAATTGATGTCAGCATCTTTCGTATCAAAGAGTGATGATATCGTGATTGCTACAAAAGAAGGTCAATCTATAAGATTTAAAGAATCTGATGTTAGGGAAATGGGAAGGAACGCTGCGGGTGTTCGAGTAATTAAGCTCGGCAAAGGGGATGAAGTGATAAGTGCAGATATTGTCTCGAAGGATTCGAAAAATCCAGCACTCTTTGTGATGGGCTCCAATGGCTATGGAAAGAAAACTAAACTTTCAGAATATAAGACACAAAATAGGGGAGGCTCTGGAATATTGACGATGAATGTAACTGCGAAAACTGGTCCGCTGATGGGCGCAAAGGTTGTGACTGACGATGATGAGGAGATCGTGGCAATGTCGAAGAAAAGTCAGGTGATCAGGGTAGATATCAAGGAAATTCCTACCCTAGGACGCTCTACGCAGGGCGTGAGGGTGATGAAATTGAGGGAAGGGGATTCATTAGCAAGCCTGATCTGTCTATAACTCGCAGCCGCGCCACTTTTATACTATTAGTCATTAGTACTTGACATCTGTCAAGCAATATGCTAAGATAGTCTCAGTCACGCTATATCGGAAATATCAACCAAAACAAGAAACAAATAGCGTGAAATTGAAAGTGTTTAATATGAAAAAATTCCTAGCGGTATTAGTAGTAGTGGTCGGTGTGGTCGGCTTGGTGTCTCAGGCACCAAAAATCGGTGCAGTTCTCGTGGCTACGGCCATGGGGGTCTCCGGATCGAACTGACTTCCGTAAATAAAGGAAATGGCGTGATCTTTTACAGATCACGCCATTTATGTACCCACTTGGTTTTTCAGCTTAAGCTTTTTTCGGAGCGGGCGCAGGATTGCCCATACCGAATCCAGCGATTAGGATGAAAATAATCCCTATCACAATCATCATGATTGTGTAGAGCCACCAGATTGCAATCCAAGAATCGCGAGAGAAGTTCAGTTGTTGAACTGTTTTCGCTACTCTGTTCGTAGAAGTAGAGACCACCACGGCTTCGTCTTGATACGTAACCATCTCACGAACGAATCCGATAGGTGAGCCGAAAATTTTTTGATAATCCTCCTTCGTATAATTTTGATTTCTCACATTAAAGTATGTGATCGTACTTAAGATGTAATACCCAAGCAGCACGAAAGCTGCTAGGCGTGGACTAAATATTTTTCTCATAAACTATCCCGATTTGTTGGTTTTGCCACATTGTGTGGCGGTGGTTGTTTAATGCTGGTTCTGAAGAGCAGAACTCTGGGTATTCTACTTAGAAATGGGAGGAAGTCAAATGAGCTTTTGTTTCGCTATATGTTTCCACTGTTTCTTGGGGCTATTTTTTTGGCATCCTCTATTTCCTCTTTAAAGAGAGTTGTTATGCTTCTGAACTAGTTAAAATCGATCTCAAACGGATACATCCCCATTCCGCACGAACCCTTAAGTGTACCGAGCTGACCGTTACTAATATCAATATCTGTTGATCCTGTCTGCGGAAGTAACTTTGAAATATTCATACTCGGAATACGGACCGATGACGAACAATCAAAAGTTCCTTTTGTATTGAATCGAATGATTGTTGGAATACCTGCCTTGGCAATACTTTTTCGAGGTTGATAGCCACCTTTTGCATTGATTTCTATAATTTGTTTTCCGTCAACGATACTGACGTTATTTACACTTACTGCCTGTCCTGTGTTATTATCACTTCTAGCAAGCATGAAGGCTCCCCCGATGAGCCCTACTGCCACGATAACTGAAATAATAGTTGCTTTCATAATTGGAATTATACTAGAAATTAAACACCGGTGGTATGACTCCAATGACCACCAGGCTATTGATAAGATTGAAGAGTGCGAACATGATGACGATCAGTCCGGCAGTCTTGAAGAAAACTCCGGCTTTTGAACTCTTTTGAATGCTGAATGAGCTGAAACTAATAAGTGCGAGCACGGGCAAAGTACCAAGTGCGAAAGCGAGCATCGTCAGTCCGCCTTGAAGGAAACTTCCTGTAGTGAGCGTGTAGAGCTGCATTGACTGCGTGAATCCGCAAGGCAAGAAGAACGTGGCAACACCAACAAGAAGTGGTGTGAGAGTGTGATTGAACTTCGATACACCATGCGCATGCTTGGCGATAAACTTCGGCATCGATGGTTGCAATTTCTTTGCCCAGTGGAAGGTGTCGAGAAGATTGATACCGAGAATGAGCATAACAATACCGATAATTAAACTCAGAACAAATGTTGCCGAGGTGTTGAGCGTGAATGCCGATCCAATCGCACCTATTACTCCGCCAAGAATGAAAAACGCTACTATTCGGCCTACATGGAACATGAGTTGCGGTCTTACCTTATCTCCTTCTTTAGCGAATGTGGCCGACATCGACAGAACCAATCCACCAACAACCGCCATACAGGTTGAGAGTGAAGCTATGATACCGATCACGAATGCTGTACCGTAGGTGACATTTCCAGCGTTAACAAGATTCACAATTCCCATTTTTTGTAGCACCACAAAAAGTACCGTAAAGCCAAGTGCGATTGGTATAGCGATTTTAAAATCAGCCCATTTCTTTTCTTTGATTTGTTTTTCAACTGAAACAGTATAGCCATGAGATTTGAGTGGTATCGTAAGTTCCTCTGCAATCTGTTCCTGCGTCTTATCACCAAAGTCTCCAGTAACTTCTACTGAGTGATGTTTGAGGCTTGATTTAACATGGGTAATATTCGGTATGTCCCTAAGCTCGCTTTCTGTCATGAGGACACAAGCGTTGCAGTGCATACCTTGGATGTGGAAAGTGTGTTTTTGTGTTTGTGTAGTCATTGTAATTTTATTTATTTTTTCCTTCTAAAGTAAAAAGGAAGTGTCCACCATGATCAATTACTGAAAAACCATTTTTAATCATGAGGTTCACAAGATCTTTTTTGTTGAAAATAAACATTATTCAAGTATTTTTTTCGTTGTGCCAACTTGATTAAATCCTCATCAAAATCAGTAGCGGTAATTTCTGCTTTCGGAAATTTTTTTGCAAGAAGTTGGGTCGTAAACCCTACACCAGATCCAATTTCCAGAATACGTGCAGGAAAATCAGAAGGTATTTTATGAAGAAACTTACCGAGTCCAAATATTTGATGGCAATACCGCTGAATAGGGCTATTTACAAACATTTTTTCACATGAGGTCATCTTTGCCATATTATAATTTCTTTGCTTTTATTCTTGATATGATTTTTAAATATTTTTCTGTTTTCATAAATTATTTCTTCCTTGTTTCTTTGGCCAATAAAAAATTCTTACCTGACACAACCGACTTACCTGTCTTTGCTTCAAGTTCCTTTCTTGCGCCCTTAGCAATTTGCCCGCCTTTTATTGCCGGTATTTTGTTTTGGTCTAAACCTTGGCTTTGCATAGTTTCCGCTATTTGGCGAGTGGATAATTCAGCAAGCGCGGTAAAAATCAGTTCCGCCTCGCTCATATGATCGCGTAAATTTTGTGTTTTTAAACCCATTATGCTCTTATGATCTCGGATAGATACATCGCTCCATTCTTGATGAATAATATTCGTAAGAATAGCGTACTCTTCGCCCTTTTTTACATCATGCTCACTCCAATAATCTGTCAACTTATTTCTTGTCTCTTGACCCATCATTCTTTGTTGTATCCATTGCTTACTCCTTCCGTGCTTTGCCCAGTTTTCGCGCGCTCGATTTATACCCATTTCAGGGTTGCCTATTTCTTGCATTCGCTCATATCCTACTTTTGCTAGCCAGAGTTTAATAGGTTCTGCTTTTTTAGACGGTATAGTTTGAATAATACGCAGTAAATGTTCCGGATTTCCAGCCAGTGTTTTTCTATATTTCCCAGTATCTGTAATCATTTCTACCTGGGGACAATTTGTCCCTATGTAGGCTCCAATCTCTAAATCTCTTTTCCGTAGTTTTTTTAAATAATCTGTGGAATTAGTAGAATCTGTAAGCGCTGCAATAATATCAACAACAGAAAAATACCACATTTCTTTTTTCTCATCAAAATGTCGCCTAATCTTGAAATTTTCAAAAATTGCCAATTGATTTTTATTTATATTATTTTGTATTGATTGTCTTTTCATAAATTTATTTTATCACCCTTACAATTTCTTCGCCTTAATCCTCAATGAGTTCGACACCACTGACACACTCGAGAACGCCATCGCTAGTCCTGCAAAAACAGGGCTCAGAAGCCATTCGAAGACTGGATACAAAGCTCCTGCTGCAAGTGGTATGCCGACAATGTTGTAGATGAAAGCCCAGAAGAGGTTCTGCTTGATCCCACGCATGGTGATCTTCGAGAGTTTGATTGCCTTCACGAGCTTTGAAATATCTCCGCCAAGTAGGGTGATGCCAGCCGACTCAATCGCTACATCAGTTCCAGTTCCCATAGCGATGCCCACATCTGCCTGAGCAAGTGCAGGAGCATCATTTACGCCGTCACCAGCCATGGCAACCACCCGACCTTGTGACTGCAACTCTTTTATTTTTTCGAGCTTGTCCTGTGGTAAAACATGAGCGACAACATCATCAATACCAACCAGAGATGCCATATACTTTGCGGCTTTTTCATCATCACCAGTAAGCATGACCACTTTGATACCGAGAGCATGAAGATTTTTTACCGCTTCGACTGATTCTGCTTTTATTTCATCGGCTACCATCACAATACCCAGGACTTTTTCTATGGTAGCAAGAATCACGGGGGTTTTGCCTTGAGAAGTAAACACATTGAGTTTTGCTACATCAAATGAAAGTTTAAGATCACTTACGAGTTTTGCATTTCCAACAAGGTACCCAGTGCCTTTAACTGTTCCTTTGAGACCTTTACCTTGTATGCCTTCAAAATCAGTAACATCTGAAGTGGAAATATTTTTTTCCTGTGCATAATTTACTATCGCATGAGCAATCGGATGTTCAGATTTCTTTTCAAGTGAAGCGAGTATCGAGATTAATTCTTCGTCTTTCAAATCAGAGAGATTTTGTATATCTACAAGAGTCGGCTTACCCTTGGTAATTGTGCCTGTCTTGTCTACAACAACAGTATTTACCTTATGTAGTTTTTCTAAAGTTGCAGCATCTTTGATGAGAATCCCTTCTTTCGCACCTTTACCGACTCCCACAATAATCGCGGTGGGCGTAGCGAGACCAAGCGCACAGGGACATGCGATGACGAGAATACCGACAAACGAAACCAGGCCGAAGGAGAGAGCTTGAGAGAATCCCAAATATTGCGATCCGAAAATTAACCATGCACCGAGTGTGAGAAATGCAATAACCAGAACTATCGGCACAAAGATCGCTGATATTTTATCTGCCAGTGCTTGAATCGGAGCCTTGCTGCCTTGAGCATCTTCAACCATTTTTATTATCTGGGCGAGAAGCGTTTCGGACCCAACTTTTGTAGCTCTGAATGTGAACGATCCACTTGTATTGATCGTTCCGGACACAACACTATCTCCAATTTTCTTCTGAGCAGGCATCGGCTCTCCGGTAACCATCGATTCGTCGATAAAAGAAGATCCTTCCGTTATGACGCCATCAACTGGAATTTTTGCACTAGGCTTAACGATAATGTGATCTCCATGTTTTACGTCATTCACCGACATCTCTATCTCTTTGCCATCACGAATAACCAAAGCTGTTTTTGCTTGGAGATTAAGAAGCTTTTCTATAGCATCACCCGTCTTTATTTTTGATCGGGCTTCAAGATATTTGCCAAGAGCGATAAAAGTAATAACCACAATTGTTACATCGTAGTATTGATAGTCGACGTTTATAAAAGGCCTGAGCGCCTCCTCGAAAGCAGTAACAGCAAAGCTGTATAGAAAAGCGGCGGTTGTTCCAATACCGATGAGTGTGTCCATGTTTGCTTTGCCGTAGCGGAGAAAGCGATAGAAGCCTAGAAGGTAGGGCTTACCAACGACAAAGAGGATATACGTCGCCAATATGGGTAGGAGGTGGTGAATAAATTCTTTGATGGTGTAACTCATTTCTGCTACGACTCCATATTGAGCGAGAATGTCCCAGCCCATAACAAAAGCAGCAATAACAGCGAGTGGAATAGCGGACCAAACTTTTACCTTCATGTCTGAAACTTCTGCAAGCTTCTCTTTCTTTGACTGATTAAGTCCTAGATGTGCAGCATGTTCGTCTGGCGACATACCTATTTCGAGAGAGTAGCCGAGTGGTTCTATTTTCTTCGAAAGCTTCTGTACATTAGTTTTCGATTCATCAAAAGCCACTTTCGCTTTCTCGGTCCCATAATTCACTTCAGCAGAGTGGACTCCCTCAGTCTTTTTGAAAGTTTTCTCAATAATGCCAGCGCAAGAAGCGCAATGCATTCCTTTTACTCTATATGTTTTATTAAGATGATTCATATATTTTATTTACGTTTTAATTTGTAAACCTTAAGAATCTCTTCTTTTGCCTTCTCAACTTTTCCTGAGGTCATTTGCCTTACAACACATCCACCAAGATGACCTTCAAGGAGCGCATCCTCCACATTTGAGAGCCCTTGTTTTACGGCGGAAGTCTGGGTAATAATGTCGATACAGTAAGTATCGTTATCAAGCATCTCCTGGAGTCCTCGCACTTGACCCTCAATAATTTTTAAACGCTGAACTAATTTTGCCTTGTTTGCATTGTGAACATGTTTCA
>CALQZK010000015.1 GCA_943349555.1 Candidatus Nomurabacteria bacterium | reverse complement strand
ATGAAATCTACCGACTCATCTACGCCTACAACAACACGAGAATACATACTTCATTAAAAATGTCGCCAGTTCAATTTGCAGAAAAAGTTCGCCTAGAATACAATTAACTCAATACAAGTTTACCGTGCAAAGAAAGGGGGGAAGTACAGTATGCCAGCGATGCTGGATATGAACCCTATTCCCTCTGACTTCCTGGATGGTATACTCAATCCATGACCAATCTTATTTTCAAGAATGAAATTAAATTATCGGAGCAGACAAGTGAAGTTGATAAAAGATTTGATGAGAGACGAATATCTCTACTCCCTTTAATAAAGAACCACCTTCTTAATTTTGAGTTGTTTAAGGATCAGGATGTTGCGGTGACTTTTATCAATGGCAAGGGTGTATCCTCTATCATTTCCCTTCTAGAAACTGGGGGCAGAAGGTTTATATTAAAGATTCCATTAAGCATTAAATACTCTCTTGGTGAAGCTCAATTTTTGAAAGTTTGGGCTAGTGCAGGAGTCAATGTACCAAATATTATTGACGATGGAATGCTTGGCGAACATCCATATATCATTTACGACTACATTGAGGCTGATACTCTTATCGATTCATACTCTCGAGCAGAATTAGTTGAAAATAGGATATTTGTTGAAATCGGCCAGACGATGCGAATGATGCATGTGCCAAAGGCTACTGGCTATGGCCATGTGATTGATGGCAAGGCTGAATATTTAAACTTTGAGGACTGGCTAGAGAGTCCAGAGCTTATGAAGAAGATCGGCTACGTAGTGGAGAATAAGATTATTACAGAGGAGCATGGTTCCATTATTGTCGCAAAAGAAAGACTTAAGAAATTTATTGGAAAAGAAAATGTGAGCAGTTATTGCCATGAAGACATTACTATAAGTAATATTTTTAATACAGAGCCTCTGACGGTGTTTGATCCAAACCCACGGTTTAATCATGGATACATTGATCTCGCCAGAGCCATTCAGGGTACGATCTTTGATGGCGATTCCGATGAAGCCAGAACACAACTTCTCGAAGGATATTTTGGAGCTGACTCATATGATATACACGCACTCCACGCCACAGTCGTATTTTATTGCTACATGAAGCTCCCCTACGCACACAAGAATAATAAAACAAAAAATATTAAGAATATTCAGGAGTATTTACTAAGAACAAGAGATTTATTGGTAATGAGTTGAGTTATTAAAGAATAATCGATCACAAACTCTCCTGTCCCGGCACAACTACCTTGGCTTTCCAGATCTTATGATGCAGAGCTGCCCAGACCTCCTTCAGCTCTTTATTTTTCAAAAGAATTAGGACTAGGACTCCTGCGACAATCCCCGTAATCCCAGCAAAGAATCCCTGCAGGAAGACGCCCCAAGCTTTCTCTAGAGTGAAGAAGATATTAAAGAATCGGAGAGAGACGAAAATTATATACCCCATGATAATCGATGCCGCGAAGCTGTGAAAAAGAGCTGATATGACCGGGCGAGTGAATCCAGGATAATCTCTGCCGAAAACATGCCAGAGTAGGTAAGTATTTAGAAGAATTCCAATAGAGTATGCCAGTGGCAGAACCAGAACACTTGTGCCTGGCTGGCCGGAGACCTTGAGAATTTCTTCCAAGAAGTATCGGAAAATTGGGAAAGCGAAAAAGGCTTTTGTAAAAATGTAGCCCAAGGCGGCAATGACAATTGAACAAAGGATATTTATGATTAGAGGCTTGGAGGTCTTGCCTTCTGCATAATACGCCCTGACAAAAAGGAGAATTAGGCACTGGCCGACAACCGAAATAATGAAGAGAGCGAGAACTGCAGCTGTCAGCCTAGTATCAGCCCAGTCGAAGTTCCCCGCTCCATAAACCGTCCTCACGATCTGCGCTCGTAAGACAATAAATAGGACGGTGATGGGAATAGACCAGAAGATAATATGACGGGCGGATTCCACCATTTTACCCAGAAAGCTAGACCTCTGACCTTCCACAAAAAATTTGGAGAGAGTAGGAAAGATGGCTGAAGAATAGCTGACACCAACAATGGAAAGAGGTACAGATTGTAGGTTCATCGCCAGAGAAAATATGGAAATCGATCCACCACTCATGAGGGATGCTAGTGCAATGAGGAAAAAGGATGCCAGCTGACTAGATGACAAAGTTAGGGTGCGAGGGAGAGAAACAAGAATCACTTTTTTTATCGATGTCCAGTCAATGTACAGTCGAAGCCTAGGAAAAGCACCGTGACTAATGATGAATGGTGCCTGTATAGCCATATGAAGGAATGATCCCAGTACTACTCCCGCGACTAGACCATTCAAACCGAAAGATGGGTAAAGGAAAATTATTCCTATAATAATCCCAATGTTGTAGACCAGCGGACTCAAGGCATAAACCAGGAATCTCTTATGCATCTGGGTGATGCTGGAGAGAAAGTTGGAGATGCCAAGAAGGATAGGAGAAAGAAGGAGTATACGGGTAGCAGTAATGAGATCCGGAAGAAGCGGATCATTTGCGAAGCCTGGGAGAAGTAACTTGAGAAGTCCAGGAGTCCAGAAGAAAACTGCGATACTGACAATGATAACAGAGAAAAAGAAAGTTGAGAAAATATTATCGACAAATCTCTGGCCAGCCTGCTGTCCGGAGTTCATTTTTTCTATAAAAAATGGTACGAGAACGGAAGCAGAAACAACGGAAGCAATCGATACGAATATCAGATCAGGAATGCGAAACGTCGCATAATATATGTCCAGAGTATAGCTAGCGCCGAAAGTATATGCGAGTAGTTTGTCGCGCACCAAAGCCAGAACCTGCGAGAATAGGGCAAAAAATGCCAGGAGATAAGCAGCCTCATGGAGACCGGAGATCTCCCTATTAAAGATATTTAGGAACTTTTTGACCATGTGCTAGCCGTTTAATTAGCGGCTGTGGGTTTCTTTGTAGTTGGAGATACAGCTGGTGCAGCTTCGGGCTTGGCGGTAGAAGTTGTTTTTTCTGTGATTGGCAAAGTCTTTCTCTTTTCAGGCTTGCTGTCTATAGGAGGCTGGGCATCGGTAAATGGAGACTTGCCCGCTTTGAGATTGGAAAGAATAAAGGCGATTTCCTCATTATCTGGATTTGCCTTGGCTAATTCTTGGAACTGGACAATGGCGTCGGCATTCTTACCTAACCGTGTGAGCGAGAGACCTAGGAAGTAGCGGGCATTCGCATACTGGGCATTTAGGCTGACAGCTTTGGAGAGTGCTGTCGCGGCGTCCGTATAATTTTTGTCATTGTAGTAAAGGATTCCAAGCTGGAAGAAGAGAGTGGCGTCGTTAGGATTGATCTGCGTGGCAACCTGAACGGAAGTGATAGCCTCTTTTATCTGTCCGTTATTTACCTGGATCTGCGCCAGGAAGAAGATGGCTTCGATATAATTCTGCTTCAACTGAAGAGACCTTCCTATGTATTCCTGCGCTTCTGGAAGCTTGTTTTGTGACGCTTCCAATTTCGCCAAACTCAAATATATGCCGGGATTGTAAGGATTAAGAGAAACTGCGCTGGCATAGGACGCTTTCGCACCTTCATAAGCGTTGGGAATTTTCATTGATGCTGCTAATTCTGATATGCGGGCCTGGGAAATATAATTGTAGTAATTTGTTGGATCCGCAGTGACTGCCTTGTTGCTATATTCCACGGCTTCTTTGACAAGAGCCATAATCTGTTCTGTAACTTTTGGATCTGGAGCCTGCTGTTCCTTTCCAGGATTAGCCGCAGTATTTTCGGCTGCTTTTTTCTGAATCTCCTGTATTAATTTATTTATTTTTATGATATTCACTTCAGAAAGCGCCTGATAATAGACATCGGAAGAATCCCAAGAAAGTGCCTTCATAAACTTTGTCTTAGCAAGATCAATACCCTCTGGAGAAGGACTTGTGTTAAGTTCTTTAATACCTAACTGGAAGAAGTAAACTGCTAGAGCTTTCTTGGCATACATTCCAAGCCAGACAGCTAGGATGATGAACGCTACAGTTAGAATTGTTGGAGCATACTTGCGCATCTTCAAGCCTTCCATTGATCCATATTCTTTTTCCGAAACCACACCAACATCTACAAGAGAAGCAATGAATAATCCGGTAAAAAGGAATGTTAGGAAAATAATGACATGCGATGGAATGTATACAAGATTGATAACCCAGAGAAATAGTGCAGTAAAGAAGGATGAGGAGATAAAAAATTTCCTAAATGGATCAGATGCCCTTTTTAAAGCTCTTGATCCATCGCGAATAATGAATATGAAGAATACAATCCAGAGGACAGCTCCTATAAATCCCAGCGTAATGAGGAAAGTAGGGAGGGTTCCGAAGCCAGTCGAAAACTCGGAATTCCAAAAGGCAGTAGGATTTATTTCCAATGGCTTGTAACGTAGAAATTGGTAAACAAATCTATTAGGACCGGAACCGAATAAAGGAGATTCCTTCAAGGTGTCTGCCGCAATATCCAGAGTTAATTGCCATGGCAACCTAGCTTCTCCTTGTGCTACCGCAAGAGCCTTCACAACCGGAGCAGAAATCGTATCGCCCTTCCACGCGAAAACAGCAGCGATAAGAAAAATTGCAAAGGTAAAGAAAGAAATTCTGGACAATATTTTTTGTATTCCTGTGCCAGCGGCAGACCGAACAGAATATTCGTATGCCATGACGCCTAGAGTAATGACGGCGATAGCAGCCCAAATGAGAGAGGAATTGACAATGAAGAGAAGAGCTCCAGCAATAATCAATGAAATAGAGAGGAGCCATTTGAAGCCATTATTCAGAGTGAGGAATTTAATTCCAAAAAATGAAAGTAGACCGGCAACCGCGCTCAAAATAGCGAAATCATACCACTTACCAACAACAGTAGATGTCAGACTGCCAAGTATGCCGAGAGTCATGAAGTCTGCTCCTCCGATTATTCTGAATATATGGAATAATGCCAAGACCACAAACGAGACGAAAACTGCGGAGTATATGCTAAAGATCACTTCTTTGTCTTTGATAGCAATCCGGCTGACGAAGAATGAAACGAGGAACATTAGCAGAAGAAAGCTGGCTGTACCTAGCTCAAATCCTTGACCAATGAAGGACTTCGAGGCATTGGAGCTGGAAAGAGTGGAAATGATGACGGAAATAATGATGGCAATTCCCGCATAAGCGATAGCGTAGTTCGGCAAGACAATAGCACGCTTCTTGATAGCACTAAAAGCATACAGCAAGCAGGAGATGAGGATGAAAGAAGCAAGGAAGACTGTTTTCACCAAGTCAAGAGGAGCGTAGAGAGAAGGGATGAAAATAATAGGAGCAAGGAAAACTCCGATGAGAAAAACCCAGAGGGAAATTTTCTCCAGCATTCCTTTTTTCACAGGCACCACTTGCGTTCTAGAGTCTGATTCCTTGATTATCTTAGCAGACTCAAAATTATCATGCCTGGTTGTTGGAAGGTCCATATGTGTGTGTATTTTCTATAAATAATAATATTGCTAATTATAGCAGAATAGATGCAAAAAAAGAAAAGTGTCTTATTTTGTAAAATATGCTACTCTTTCTTCACGTACCAGACAGTCGCTGTAGGCGCAAGTCTATAGAGGAAAGTCCGAACACTGACTTTCGGCGTAAGCCAAGAGTAGTAGGGTAGCGGGTAACGCCCGTCCGGAGCGATCCGTGAGGTGCGAACAGAGACGAGCCGATTTAGTTCGGGTGAAACGGCAAAATCCTTACCTCGGTGCAAGGCCGTGCCCGTCGAAAGATGGGAGTGCCGCTTGAGGGATGGGGCAACTCATCTCCCAGATAAATGGCTGTCGTTCATCCGCAAGGGTGAATACAGAATTCGGCTTATAGGTACGTTACATCAAAAAACTTCCCCAAAAGGGAAGTTTTTTGATAGCCTACTCCTCCCCTTTCGTCTCCTTTAGCTTTTTCCTTGTTTTTCGTCCGGAGCAATCGGCTTTTTTGATGAATGAGCATCCACTTCGTAGCTGGTATTCTGGGCCTCAAAAAAATTAACTAGTTCGTAAACATCAGTAGCTGTGGACATCCATTTCGCAGGATTTGTAACTTTGTAGTGCACTGGGAAACCAAGCTCTTCTAGACGGCGGTCGGCCACGTATTTCACATATTGATTCACATAGTCGGCATTGAGACCAAGAATTCCATTTGGGAAAAGATCCTTATTGTATTCAACTTCCCTATCTACTCCTTCTATTATTATATTGCGTATATCATTTGCAAAATCTTCCGTGAGCAAGTCTGCATTTTCTTCCAATATATTGTGAATAAGATTGATGCCGAATTTCAAATGTAGGCTCTCATCGCGTAGAACCCAGTTGATCATCGAACCGAAATTGCGGAGCTGTTTCCTCTGGCGGAAAGACAGAGCCACCATGAAGCCGGAATAGAACCAAATCCCCTCCATCACTATATTTGTAGCTACTAGGTTTCTTATAAAATCTTTTTTTCCTTCTGTAGTACTGACATCTAGGGATGTGTCCGTCATTCTTCTCATGTATTTGTTAATATAATCTTCCTTGGCTTTCATAGACGGGACATGGAGATGGTGGCTAAAAACTTTTTCACGATCAAATGGAAAAGTTTCTAGCACATATTCAAAAGCCACGCAGTGATTGGCCTCTTCCCACATAACCTTTGCAAGATAAAGATGACATTCTGCCGCTTTCAAATATGGATACATCCCAAGCGCAATCGAACGATTGACAATGAGTTCAGCTGGGTTAAAAAATGCCATAAGAAATTCTACGGCATGTCGTTCATCATCTGTCATTTTTTTCCAATCATCAAGGTCCTCTTTCAGAGCAATCTCATGAGGAAACCAAGTATTGCGGACGGCTTGATTGTATAAATCATAAGCCCATTGGTATTTTATCGGATGCAGGCTGGTATCTTCTGGTGCAGGTTTTCCTATAAGCATGTTATTTTCTTGATTATTGGTAGTAATAAACACTCTATCACATTACTGGCAACTGTCGCACTGGGCACGTTCAGCTGGGTCAATCGGACAAACCTTTGGAGCGGGCTTGGAAGTGGTTACTTTGGTTTCTAATTTTAGAGACGATAGATCAGTAAATTTGCTTGGAATATTTTGTATAGGCGCACTTTCTTCTTGCGGAACAGAGGAAGGAGCAGATACCGAAACTGTTTCCTGAACTTTAATCGGAGTAGTCACTGGAGCAAAAACAGAAACTGGACTTTCTTCTTCTATTTCTATTTTCATCCTCTCTACTTCCCCTACCTCCTCCACCATAGCTTTCGCCACTGACCCGAAGCCTTTTTTGCCCATTTTTTCTGCCTTATTAACTTTGACGGTGCTCTGCTCGGCAGTATGGCGAGGCTTCATGTGTAGATAGTATGTTGACTTCAATCCCTTTTCCCAAGCTGTCATATATATACTCATAGTTTCATCGATGTCTCGCGTCTCCAAATACATGTTTCGAGAAAGAGCCTGATCCACCCATTTTTGCGCACGTGCAGCAACCTCAATATATGCGAGCGGAGATGTGGTAAAAGAAGTCTTGTAAATATCTTTTATATATTGAGGAATAGCATCGATGCCGGAAATATCTCCCTGATACTCTATAATATCCTCCCTAACTTTTTCCCAAATTCCCATGTTCTTAAGATCTTTCACTAAGTTATGATTGAGATCAAGATACTTTCCTGAAATCTTATTTCGCGAGAATACTTGAGCAAATCTGGCATCTATTCCCGGAGTCGTGCCCGCCACCAGTCCAATATTAGCATTAGGAGCGACCGCCATAAGAGTGGCGTTTCTCATTCCTTTTTTAACCTTCTCACGAAGAAGATTCCAATTAAGACCCCTATGTCTACTGTCTCTGCTAACAGATACGGGTACTTCACGCTCTTCATCTAACCTTTTAATAGAATCGATTGGGACTTTTCCTTTTGACCATTCTGATCCGACAAAATTATTATATGACCCTCTTTCTTGAGCAAGATTTGCACTCTCATCAATAGCCATGTAACTGACGAATTCGAAAATTCTATCGGCAAAATCCCAAGCATGCTCACTTTCATATGCCATGCCAAGACGCTCTATTGTATCCGCAAATCCCATTACCCCCAGCCCAACTGCGCGATTTTCTTTGTCGGATTTATTTGCTTCAGGAATAGAGAGGGTGTTTATGTCGATAAGGTTATCAAGCTGGCGTACAGCAAGTCGTACAGTTTCTTCCAGTTTACTCCATTGAACTTCTTTATTATTAACATGAGCAGCGAGATTCAGAGATGCCAAGTTACACACAGCAACATTATCCTTGTCCTGCGGAAGGCAAATTTCCGTACATAAGTTAGACATGTGGATAGTGCCGGTATTATTGTTCAAAGCACGGAGATTTATGGCATCCTTCCAGACCAGCCAAGGATGAGAAGTAGTCTGAAGAGAGACTAATATAGCTCGGAATTGTTCTGCTGCTGGAATCTTTTTAAATGTTCTTAATTGCCCTTTTTCTGCTTTATCTACATAATATTCATAGCGTTTGCTGAAGGCTTTTCCGTATAATTCATTCAAATCCCTTGTCTCCGCAGGGTCAAACATATACCAATCCTTACCAGTCTTAACTCTTTTCATAAATTCATCAGACAAATAGACGGCAGTATTGGCAGTTCTCATTCGTAGATAGTCATCTCCAGCATTATTCTTCCAATCCACAAATTCCGGAAAATCAATGTGCCAATTTTCCATATAGAAACATAGGGCACCCACCTTCTTTCCACCCCTTTGCACGGCACGTATGGCAGTATCAACTATTTTTGCAAAAGGAGTAGGTCCGCTGGAAGCGCCTCCAAAATTTGACTTGAGTGGTGAGCCTGTTGCTCGGAGTTTAGTAATTGAGAGCCCTATTCCTCCTGAATCTTTTGAGAGAAGCATGACATCAGAAACAGTCTTGGCAATATGCCTCATGTCGTCATGTATTTCCAAAAGAAAGCAGTTGGACAATGATGGTTTTGTAGTTCCCGCAGCTAGATTTGTTGATCCGCCTGCAATATAAGCATGTTGGGACATCTTGGAATAAAACTTTTTAGCATATTCGGTAGGATTTTTCTCATTATATGAGAGTCCCATAGCGATTCTCATGAAGAAATATTGGGGAGTTTCCAAAGGAATCTGATGCTCATCCTTAATCATATAGCGATTAATCAAGCCGTCTAGGCCAGCATATTGGAAAATTTCATCTCTATCTATAGACAAAGTGTCTGACAGGACATTCAGGTCAAATTTTCCCTTCATGTCAGCGTGCAATTTATTATTCTTTATTCCATTTTCGATATACAAAATAAACCCATGCCGATGCCTTTTCTTCAAATCATCTGGATTGTCTTTATCATAGTCTCCCACAACATGCCTGTAGACAGTCTTGAGGAGCAGACGTGTTGCAACTTTATCAAATTCTATATCTTCTTTTATATTCTGAACCGATGCATTGATGGTCGCCTTGTCCATTTCATCTGTAGTAATGCCGTCGTACAAAGTAAGATTTGTCTCCGTCGCGATCTGTGTGACCTTGGATATTGGATCTGTAAGTCCTATACACGCACGTTCTATAGAACGGTTGACTCTGTCTGCATTATGAGGCTCTCTTGTACCGTCGGCTTTCGTGATGAATATGGGCATGGTGTATAAAATAATATATTGCTCTTTTAAAGTAATAGTCATTCTACTCTTTTGCACACGAATAAAAAAGTGGATAAGTTAGGAAAAAGTAATTAAGCAACAAAAAATTATTTAGACAAGATGAAATTCAGATGATCTCCGACTTTGAGATTATTTTCGCCAGCAAAGCCAGCATTTGCTTCAAGAACATAGAGACTTTTTTGCTCTGGAGAAAAAACTTTTGGGTAAGAATCGGGGGAAATATTTTCTTCAATATTCACAATTCTCTTTTCACCATCAATCCAAATAATGTCTATGGGAAATTCCATGCCTTTCATCCAAAATCCTTGTATACCCGGAGCATCAAACACAAAAATCATAGCAGTATCTTCCGGCAGAGATTTTCTTCCCCCAAGGCCTTTTGCTCTTTCTATTGGAGAATCGGTAATGAGGAGAAAGATTACTTTGTCTTGGAGATGTAGAACTGGTTGTGAAGGATTAGAAAATGTATAAAAACCGCCAAGCGTGGCGGCCAGCAATATAACTAATATTAATAGGGCTCTCATGCTAGTATCGTAGCATATATTAATTCTATAGAAGTTCATCGATATTCTCACTCGCAAAGCCTCCAGCCTGAAGAGACCAGAGCTTGGCGTAAATTCCGCCAGGCTTTTGTATTAATTCATCATGCGAACCTTCTTCCATAACGCCTTCCTTACTTATGACGATAATCCTATCCATCTTTTTAATTGTAGAAAGGCGATGAGCAATGACTATGGTTGTCTTGCCTTCCATCAGAGTGTGCAGAGCATCTTGGATAAGAGATTCGGAATGAGAATCTAGGCTTGATGTTGCTTCATCAAGCACTAGAATAGGCGCATTCTTGAGAATTGCCCTTGCTATAGCTACTCTCTGGCGCTCTCCGCCGGACAGCTTCACACCCCTTTCTCCCACAAAAGTTTCATATTTTTGCGGGAATTCATTTATAAATTCATCGCAATGGGCAAGTTTTGCCGCTTTTATAACTTCTTCATCCGATGCGGTCCTTTTTCCATATCGTATATTCTCCATCAGAGTCCTGTGGAAGAGAGCTGGGTCTTGAGGAACTAGGCTGATATTTTCCCTTAAGCTTTTTTGCGTCACATTTTTTATATCCTGACCATCCACAAGAATTTCTCCTTTCTGAATGTCATAAAGGCGCAAAAGTAATTTTACCAAAGTAGACTTCCCTGCTCCGGATGAGCCGATCAAAGCCACTTTCTCTCCCTGCTTAATGGAGACATTAATCCCGGTAAAAACTGGCTTATTTTCTCCAAATGCGAAGGAAACATTTTTAAATTCCACTATTCCCTTTGGCACCATAAGTTTCTTGGCATTTGGTATGTCCTGTATCTCGTGTTTGAGGTGGAGGATTTCTACCATTTCCTTGGCGTCAGTAAATGCTTCGTATAAATCTCGCACCACACGGCCGAAATCTCGCAGACTACCGCCGATTGTAATGATGTAGGCTTGTAACAGAGCAAAAGTTCCCACAGTCAGCAGTCCGGCATCCCAGTATTTTATTCCATAGTAAAATATGAAAAACTCAATAATTAAGACAAAAAATATATTGAAGGCTTCTATTGCATTTTGCAGGCTCCAGCGGAAATAGACGGCATTGACATATTCTGAATTTATCACATCAAGTCGTCTTGATTCTTCATTCCAGCCTGTAAAGAGCTGTACTGGATCATGATTAGAAATGGAATCAGACATTGTTCCGCTCATTTTCGAATCAAATTCAGCACTATACATATCATATTTCATCTTAAATCGTGCAAAAAGGAAGGATGCTATGGTGAAAAGACTCACCCAAATCAATATTCCATAAGCCATAATGGGCAGGACGAAGTAAAGCACGATAATAGCACCTGTAACTTTTATAATGAGCGGTGCAATATCCATAGTGACTCTATCACCGATGCGTATAAAAGAACGTCCGAAACGATTTGCCCTTTGGACCAGAGAACCAGTAAAATTATTTACGAAAAATGAATGCGAATGTCCGATAAGATAATCAAAGGCACGCTGAACGCAGAGCTTAACTGTAAAAGCCTCGAAGACATTCAAGAAAAAGATTGCTGACCTGGAACAAATCCATGATGCCATATTAAGACCTAATATCATTATCACTACCGACGCCAGCAAAGAAACTAGAGCTGGATCGCCTGGCTGGCCATTAGAAATTAAATCAAAGAACTTTTTATAATAAATAGGAGCCACAACAGACTGGCTGATTGTCGAGAGAATGAAAAAGATGAATACACAGAAACCCGCCAACCTATAGACTCGGGCTGACTTCCAATATTCCTTTATCACATCCCAATTCGTAACTTCAGGATAAATTATCCCCGATTTCTTGGGGTTTTTCTCTATTTTGGGGATTTTCATACAGGCTTTTAATTATGCCTTGAGTTTTTGTCTTTTGCAATCGGGTGCAAATGCGCCGCAATTCCCATTGCCAAAGCAATAATTACTAGGTTTTTTATTATGTATTGCCCTTCTAATGTAGGAACCAAAAATCCTTGCCAAGTTAGTCCTGTAAGAAAAATGAGAGGTAAGGTTGTCATTATCATGTGAGGAATAAGAAGAGCGATAGCTAGACGCTCGAAGCGAGGAATGATAAAGGCGATGCCGATTAGCATTTCATATATGGAAAATAGGATAATGAAGACTTCCCAGGACATGGAAGGCATAGTGGCCTGCAGAAGGTCAGCTACCATAGGATTAGCCGGACTATCTCCCAAGATTTTCAGGATTCCAAACCAAAAGAAAATAACAAACATCGCAAACCTGGCAAAAGGCATGCTCCAATGGCGTACGAAGTGGATGAACCAGTAGTCAAATTTCTGAAGATAGGTGCGCATGTTGCAATAATATTAACACTAAAACTGGCGGTGTATACTGGACAAAGTTCGAAACTACTTCGAGCAAAATCCAAATGATTAAATCTAATGTGATACGCTCGACTTTTTGTAATTATTTTAATATCTCTACCACGCTCTACTAATGTGGTAATTCAATGGACTCGGAAAAGCGGA
>CALQZK010000014.1 GCA_943349555.1 Candidatus Nomurabacteria bacterium | reverse complement strand
TGTCATTGAGCTTACCTTAGGCCACAATAAATGTAGACTTCGGGTATTCCCAACTCCCTTGAGTTGACGGGCGGATTGCAATAATAATTATTTAATAATTTATTTCGCGTTCCCTCCAAACTTAACAAAAAGTCTGGACCATACCGTTTCCCATCATTTCACGGCTTTGGACGTAGCGAGCGGATTTCCCGCACTACGCGAGTCCAATAGTTTTTTAAAACTATCGGTTTAGTCCTTCTCATGCGCTTAATTATATCAAATTAAGTTGACGCATGGTACTATGACACTGCTGACTCCCAAAATTTATTTTAAAACATTGGGTCTCCCCGGGTTATTTATATTTCTTTTCCAAACATCCTCATCGAGATTTTCTCGTATACTTCCCCATGACTCACCGCAAGGGTCGTATATCTCTTTTTTGATTAGGCTGTTCTTCACTACTAGGATCCTTCGGACCAATTATTACTAATTTGGACCTACCCTTTCGCTACATTCATTGGGATGAACGAGTGGACTTTAACCACTTAGACATATAAACTGCCGGGCGCTTTTGATTCTGAGTACAAGACTTGAGAACGTATTCACCGCAGTATAGCTGACCTGCGATTACTAGCGATTCCGGTTTCATGAGGTCGAGTTGCAGACCTCAATCCAAACTGGCGCACCTTTTCTAAGGATTTGCTCCGCCTTTTATCGGCATTGCGTCCCGTTGTAGATGCGATTGTATCACGTGTGTAGCCCAGGGTATCAGAGGGACATGCTGACCTGGCGTCATCCTCACCTTCCTCCCACGACGCAGAGCACAATTCCTCCGTCTAAAGACGTCGGAATTACGCGCTATGTCGTGGGCAGTCTCGCCTGACAAATATAACAGGCAACGAGGGTTGCGTTCGTTACCCCACTGAAGGGAACAACTCAAGCCACGAACTGACGACGGCCATGCATCACCTGCCTAACTGTCTTGCGACGACCAAAGTTTCTTCTGGTCTTCAGCTAGGTTTCAAACCCTGGTAAGGTTCTTCGTTTGTCATCGAATTAAACCACATGATCCACCGCTTGTGCAAGTCCCCGTCTATTCCTTTGAGTTTTAACCTTGCGGTCGTACTACCCAGGCGCTTCTCTTAACGCGTTAGCTACGCCACTCAGAGGGTCGATACTCCGAATAGCTAGAGAAGATCGTTTAGGGCGTGGACTACTGGGGTTGAATTTGTTACAAATTTTATTTTCATAAAATCGATGAAGACATTTCTGCTCCATTCTCTATGTCGCCATAGAGTCCGGACTATATCTTTATCTGTAGCTATTCCATTTCGCCTTTTTCTTTTCATATTCTGCCATGACGACAGATTCTGAAAAATGGCTTAATTGAACGACTTCAGATATCCAGCGTTGTTGAAGTTGAGAATCTTTGTAGAGAAAAATCGTCTTGCGAAGCATGCTTTGAACTGGAATATAAGGAAGGATTATACGGAGGAATTTTTTAAGTTCTTCGTGTGATCTGATCCATATTCTCCAATACTGCTCTTGCTTTCCATCTCGACTGCGCCCCACTGGAGCTACAACCGTATGAATATTCCAGACGACTTCTAGATAGCGAGCGAGGATATTGACGGATGCTTCATCGAAGCCATCTGTACAAAATACCCCTTTTCTGCCTCCATAGCTAATAAGTGAACCGTCATCACACCACCATACGGCGAGTGATAAAGGTGTCATTTGATTTAACCAAGTCCGTCTGATACGTAACTTGTTGTGACTATATGTAAGGTGATGTAATTCAGTCAGTGCTGAAGTCCTCTTGCTAGAGAATCTCCACTTCTGATTTGTACTGTATCCATCGGCCTTCTGTATATTCACAGCTTTTTCTCCTGCAATCTCTTTAAGCATTTCTGCTTTCCATAAGAGATATTCTTTTTGTATTTCCGAATGGCGAATTTGTAAATTCGCATTCGCATACTTAGTTTGGATTTTGAGCGAACCATCTCCAAGAATTGATCCTAGAATAATAGCTCGCGTCTGATCCGACAATGGCACATATTTTGAATCATCTTGCATATATTTTTAATATTTACATTATGACAGAAAATCAGCCAACTATCTTGCTCAACTTCATAGTCTCTACGGGGTTATCTTATAGATAACTTCCCTCGGGATTGTCTCTGACGCGCCAGTAAAACGCTTGATGTCAGAGAGTTTCCCCGATATAGCTGGATGCTCACCTCAAAATTACTCTTGAGGGGGACACCTTCGTCACTATTATAATGCGGTGACAGGATTATCTAATCCCATTCGCGACCCACGCTTTCTTGTTTCAGTGTCAGGAGTGCTCCAGTCTGCTGCCTTCGCTTTTGGTGTTCCCCATAATATCAACGCATTTCACCGCTACACTATGAGTTCCGCAGACCCCTCGCATCCTCTAGTCGTGCCGTTTCCCTTGCATGCCCCCGGTTAAGCCGAAGAATTTAACAAGAGACTAACACAACCACCTACACAACCTTTACGCCCAATGATTCCGGATAACGCTTGAGGCACTCGTATTACCGCTGCTGCTGGCACGAGTTTAGCAACCTCTTATTCGCCAAGTACTATCAATAAACTTTCTCCCTGGCAAAAGGTTTTTACGTCCCGAAGGACTTCATCAACCACGCGGCGTCGCTCGATCAGGCTTTCGCCCATTGTCGAATATTCTCGGCTGCAGCCACCCGTAGGTGTATGGACCGTTTCTCAGTTCCATCGGTGGGGGTCACCCTCTCAGGTCCCCTAAGCGTCTAAGCCTTGGTAGGCCATTACCCTACCAACTAGCTGATACTGAACAGGCTCATCCTTTAGCGATAAATCTTTACCGGGCACCCCAATAAAAGAGTGCCGGACCATCAAGTATTAACTCATCTTTCGATGAGGTATTCCTGACTAAAGGGTTGATACCTGTTTATTACTACCTCGTCTGCCACTGATACTGTATTGCTACAATACCCGTTTGACTTGCATGCCTTATCCACGCCGCCAGCGTTCATCCTGAGCTAGGATCAAACTCTTAACTAAAATGAACGGAACAAAATAGAAGACAGAAATCCCTGAATTTACAGAAATTTAACAGTTTTTTACTTTGAATTCTTTTTAGATGCACAGAGTCCTTTCCCGCTCGTAGAAATCAATTAAAATAAACATTAGACTTGCACGTATAATCTTGTGACAATACGTTCTAATTTTGCATAACTTATTTAACTTACAAATTGTCAAAAAGCTATCTGAAATCGCCTTTTTCAAGGCGTGGATAGTATTCTACTTGAGTCAGGATTAAAGTCAAGCGATTTGTTATTTCCCCTTCTTCCCCTGCCATTTCCATATTGTCACGAGCAGTGGAGATCCGATGAATACTGAAGAGTAAGTTCCAGCGACGATACCTATGATCAAAGCTAGGGAAAAATGTTCAGTAGCCGACCCGCCAACAAAGTAGAGCACTACAAGAGCCAGCAAAGTGGTAAGAGAGGTGTTGATGGACCTAGTAAATGTCTGACCGATGCTCTCACCGACAATAAGATCGAAAGGCTTTTTGATCGAAAGTTCCTTGAGATTTTCACGCACCCGATCAAAGACGACGATAGTGTCATGCACAGAGAATCCTAGCACTACGAGCAGAGCGGTGATAAAGAGGGTATCAATTTCGTATCCTGCAAAGTGTCCGAGGACAGAGAAGACTCCTACTGGAATAATAACATCGTGTATTAGAGCAATGATAGCCACGATTCCATATTTCCATGAGGAGATAGGTTCTGAGACTTTGCGGAAAGCGTATGAGATAAATAGGACGATTGCGAGGATGACTAGGACAATTGAGAACAGAGCCTTTCGCAAAGCTTCACTACCTAGGACTGGACCTATAGAGTCGAATCGTTTCTCTGTGGTATTGCCGAAATTCGACAGAACAGATAGTAAAGACGATTTCTCTGCTTGGTCAATATCCTTCATACGGATAAGATAAGCATGCTCTCCAGTGGCTCTAATAGAAGCATCGAGATTCAGAGGTGTCAAAGATTTGGCAAGTTCATTTTGGTCCGGACGGCCAGCTGGATATTCAATTTCAATAATAGACCCTCCCTTGAAGTCTATGCCCATATTCAAGCCCCATACAGCCACAGCACTGAGAGAAGCCAAGATGATAAGGGTGGAGAAGATATAAAAGAATTTTCTGTATTTTACGACGAACATATTATTTGATTTGAGTTAGTTTTGTAAAACCGTTGCCGACCAAGAATCTGGAGAACTTTGTCGAACCCTTCGGAGCAAGCGCATATAAGAACAATCTTGAAGCGGTAATAGCAGTGAACATGCTGACAACCACTCCCATCAGAAATACAAGGGCGAAGCCCGTCACGACAGAAGTACTGCCGAAATAATAGAGAATGAGCCCGGTGATAATGCTTGAAGTATTGGAATCACGGATGGAAAGCCAGGCTCTTGCGAAGCCTTCATGCATGGCATCCCAGATTCCCCTTCCCCTCGCCAACTCCTCCTTCATTCTTTCGAAGATGAGAATATTTGCATCTACGGCCATTCCTATTGATAATATGAATCCGGCGATACCTGCCGCTGTCAAGGTCACTGGAATAAGCTTGAATAATGCCAACATAATCACTGTGTAAACTCCTAGGGAGACAATAGCCACAATGCCAGGCAAGCGATACCAGATCAGAAGAAATATGGCGATGATAATAAAGGCTGTGATTCCGGCACGAACTCCTCCCTGCACAGCAGACTGACCTAGAGAGGCACCTATTGTCTGGGTGGAAATAAGTTCAATAGGGACTGGCAAGGCTCCGTAGTTCAAGTTCCTGACCAGTTCCTGCGCACTCTTCACATCAAATGATCCGGAAATTTGGGCTTTACCATCACGTATTTCATCTCTGACTACCGGCATAGATATAGGATTACCATCGAGGAAAATTCCTATAACATTGCCGATGTTTTTCTTTGTAATATCTGCAAAAAAAATCCTTCCTTCGCTGGTGAAATTCAGAGAAACAATAGGTTGGTTCGTGTTAGGATCAAAAACCAATTGGGCTTTATCGAGCATCCTTCCTGTTAAGCCGGTATCCTTGAGGCGCTTATTTATCTCTGTTAGCTGTGCTTCTCCTTCCAATTTCAGATCCTCAATTGCCTTTTGATCAGCGACGGTCAAAATCCGGAAATCCAGAAATGGAGTCTGTCCGATATTCTTCACTGCCTCCTCCACATTCGTCACGCCGGGAAGTTCCACTATGAGCTTTTCCTGCACTTCTTTGGAGTCCAAGAAGCCCCCTCTCTCGATGAGGACAATCGGTTCAGAGACGCCGAAGACATTTACCCTACGCTCTATGACATCTCGGAGAGCATTCATCGAATCATCAACTTCACCAGGAAGAATTTTTGAAACATCAGCTTTATAGACCAAGTGAGTACCTCCGTTCAGGTCCAAGCCTAGCTTGAAAGGCTTGCTAGCATAATCGTAATAACCGATGATAAAGGCCAAGATAAGCAGGAATACGGCAATAATGCGTGTTTTTAGTATCATAGCTTCTTATTATATATAAATATTACCGCCCTGCAAATGAGATCAGGGTTTTAAAAGTCTGGAGCGCAATCTTCATATCCAATAGGAAAGATCGATTTTTAATGTAATAAAGATCATAGGAAAGCTTTTCCTGTGTCTCTGTAACGGCCTGACTATGATGAGGATGATTCTCATGGTAGATCTGTGCCCAGCCGGATAGTCCTGGTTTGAGGATATGGCGCACGCTATAGTACGGAATATTCTCTTCGTAATGTTTGACCAGACTAGGCAGCTCTGGTCGAGGTCCGATGATGGAAACATCGCCGAAGAAGACATTCCAGAGCTGGGGTAATTCATCTATCCGACTTTTTCTCAAAAATTTCCCCACTCTTGTTATTTTATTCTTTTGGGCATTATCATTTTCATATTTCCCGTGATCATTAATAGTCATCGTCCTAAATTTCTTTATTTTAATTATGTTATTATTCCAACCAATCCTTTCCTGAACAATGAAGACTGGTCCTGCGTCATCCAATTTTATAGCTATATATACAAACGGATAAAAAATGAGAGAGGTTAGACCCGCCACAGCCGAAACAATTATATCTGTCAATCGTTTCAAAATATCAAAAGACTTTTTCGGCAAGGAAGAAACATTTTCAATAAACCAAGCATCATTGACAAAAGAAAGTGAAACCCGGTTGAAAATTTCTTCATATAATTTCTGCGCATCTGCAAATTGCACGCTGGAGAAAATGAGACCATAGAGGAAAGGCATCATTTCATCTACCTTCTGATGGCTGAAGTCCGCCACCACCAAACTGATCTTATTTTCTGTAATAATATTCCGTATTTCCTGCCCACTAATGCTTTGCGAAGAAGTATCAATCCATTTTACAAAAAAAGTTCCGTATCTTGGATTGTCATTTATCTCTTCATATAGATCTTGAGCTTCCCTTCCTTGGGCGATAAGTAGAGAGGCGTATCTCCTGCGTGCGCCGAAAGTCTGAGCTACGGCCATTCTCCATGTCACCATGATGATGAGGGAGATGATCAGGTATATGAAAAGAGTTATCTTCGGCGTAATGACAAAGTAGGGTATGAAATAAAAGAAAGTGATGCTGATAGCGGCATTGATTATCTGAACTTTCGTAAGAATAGCAGGGAGCCTTTTCTTTAATATGAGAGTGTGCTTCTCGTAGAGACCAGCGATGAAACTGATGAGAATAGAAACAATGAAGAGTATTGAGAAAGGAATAAGGTGCCAAAGCAGAAGCTCGCTTGAGGGGAGAACTCCGTATCGAAGCGTCAGAGCCAAGTAGAGTGACAGCAAAAGGATGAAGATATCACCCACGAAAAGCATTAACGCCTCTTTTTTCCTGACTATATCCATAGGCGGGATACTACCACAAAAGGCTTAAAAATGGTACTGTAAAGGCGTGAAAATACTATACATCATCACGAAGTCGAACTGGGGAGGAGCACAGCGTCATGTCTTTGACCTTGCAGTCTATGCCAAGAATAATGGTGAGGATGTAATGGTGGTGCTTGGTGGCGAAGGAGTCCTTCGGGACAAATTACGAGAAGCGAATGTTCCAACACGATCTGTCCAGGAAATGTGGAGAGATATTGATATTGCCAAAGATATATCTTCTTTTATTAAATTATTTAAAATAATTAAAGAAGAAAAGCCGGACATACTCCATGTCCACAGTCCGAAAGCCGCTGGGTTGGGTGCGCTCGCCGGTAGAATGCTCGGGGTCAAGAAAATAATCTATACCGTGCATGGTTTTGCTTTCCATGAGAATCGCCCTCTTTACCAAAAGGCTATGATTGCCCTTATCTCCTGGATTACCATGCTTCTTTCGACTGATGTAATCACCCTTTATGAGAGAGCATTGCGGGAAACAAAACACTTTCCATATATTACAGACAAGCTTCATTTGATTCACCCAGGCATATCTGTTCCGACTTTCTTTGCCACATCCAGTGCTCGCCAGCTCCTCCAACAGAGGACTTCATTACCTTTCGAAAAAAAGATACTGATAGGCACAATTGCCGAACTCCATACGAATAAAGGACTGGGATACGCCCTCGAGGCATTCCAGAAACTCGCTTCTCACTCGCCATCTTTTATCTTCTTCATCATCGGAGAAGGCGAAGAACGAGGTCAGTTGGAAGCAATGATAAAAGAAAAGGATCTCCAGAATAATGTCGTATTGGCAGGACAAATTCCTCTAGCGGCAGAATATCTAAAAGCCTTTTCTATATTCATACTACCCTCAATCAAAGAAGCCCTTCCCTATGCCCTACTGGAAGCAGGAGTTGCGGGACTTCCTGTCATTGCTACAACAGTAGGTGGAGTTCCGGAGATCGTAGAAGATATGAAGTCCGGCATTCTTATACAGCCAAAGAAAAGTGATGAAATTTATTATGCCCTAGAATTCCTTCTCAATCATAAGAATACCCAGAGAGAGTATGCTCAAAACCTTCAAGAAAAAGTTAGACGTGACTTTAATCTTGGAAATATGCTTACCGCAACTTTCAAACTATATTAAACTCCGATAAATTCATCTTTGGTAGAGTCCTTATGCGTCACTCTGGCATTGCGTCGCATGCCCATGAGTATTCCTAAACCGGCGAATTCCGTCACTAGATGACTTCCACCATAGCTCAAGAACGGCAGTGTCTGTCCCGTCACAGGCAATAGCTGCATATTCATTCCGACATTTATGAAAAAGTGGACAATGAGGAAAATGGCCATGCCTGTACCAAAGAGCATTTCCAGGTTTGTGGCTCCGTGTAAAGCTATGAGTATAATGCGCCAAATGACGATACCGTACATAAGGAAGAGCAGCACAACGCCGACAAATCCCCACTCCTCTGCGAAGGCCGAAAAGATGAAGTCACTTTGATATTCCGGCAGGAATTTCAGCCTAGACTGCGTGCCATATCCTACGCCTTTTCCCCATAATTGTCCTGAACCTACTGCTATACTTGACTGGTAGGCATTGTAGCCGGTACCGTGGATGTCAGTCATCGGATTAATGAAGCTTTTTATACGATCCTTCTGATAATCTCTGAAGACAAAAACCCATAAGCTGACAAAGAAGATGAGTCCGATAAAAGCCATGCCCAGGAGATGCTTCTTGGAAATTCCTGACACTAGCACCATACCTAGCCAGATAAGGAAAATGATGACTGCCGAGCCAAAGTCCGGCTGTATGAGGACAAGGAAGAAAATCACGCAGGCATAGAAGCCGGAGACGAGTATATGGCGTATGTTGGCTATTTCAATATGCCTTCTAGAGAAATATTTTGCCAGCACGATGATAATCACAAGCTTAATAATGTCCGCCGGTTGGAATGAGAAGAGACCGAGGTTAAACCAACTTACTGCACCGTGAGATACTTTTCCCACTACAAAAAGTCCCCCGAGGAGAACGCACGATACAAGGAACAATGCCACCGATACCCAAGTTTTTCGTAGAAAGCGGAAGTCTATAGTACTCAATCCAAAAAAAATAGTGATGGAAATAAAAATCCAGATAATTTGACGGATGAAGAATTGGCTGTCTCCGGTAAAGGAATTCATGGTGACTAGTCCTGCCCCAAGTAGTGGTAAAGTCGCGCAAAATAGAATCCAGTCTATATCAAAGGCTTTTTTCAGGATATTTTTCATATTAATTTCAGCGATCTCTAATAGCTTCAGAAGATGGAAAAATTTCTATCGAAGTTACCTTTCCCTGGCGACTGGAAGGCCATGTGAAGAAGGCTGATACTGGTTCTTGGGAATTTATGGAATCGATTTTTGTGCGTGAGAAGCCGATAGCATTATCTTGGTTGTCATATAATACCGCCGAGACAGTGATATTATTGTATGGCAAGAGATTTCTATTTTCTAAAGTTACTTCCAGAGATGAGCCTCTTTCTTCATATGAGCCATTCCCTTCCTCTGCATATTTTTTATCCAGAACAGACAGGCCATTCAGTGAATCATGTGATTTGAACCATTGCGGCTGTTTAGTAAATTCAAAAGTGACCTTCGATAAGTTTCTCTTTCCCACATTCACGGCAGATTCGAAAGCCAAAGCGTTGCGGTGAGCGGGCAATGTGACTACTCCCCTTTTTTCAGTTATGAGAATTCCCGCTTCATCGTAAAGGGTGAATTTGTAAGGCACACTTACTGCCGCACCTCCTGTATTCGGATTGATAATGTATGAAGCAACATTGTAAAGTCCGTCAGCTATTTTTTCATACTTCCCTCCTCCCCATTTTATTTTTGCCGGCAGGAAGGCGCTCTGGCAGAGCTTGATGCATTTACCTCCGCAATCCACATCCTGTTCTCCGCCGTTTCTTATGCCATCGGTGCATGTTGGGGATTTGTAGAAAATTGAAAAGAAAACACTGAAAATAATTAGCAAAATAACAGCGATAATGCTACCGCCGTATATGAATTTTCTCCTAGATGACCATGTTGCCATGGTTGTATTATATATTAAACACTCTGTACTGGCGACTAGCTACTTTCGCCCATAGGACTATCATCGCCGCAACTACGTTTCACTTCCGTGTTCGGAATGGGAACGGGTGTTTCCATAGCGCCAAATCACCAGAACAGAAGATTCAATATTCAAAATTAGACTCTTCGTCTCAATTTTGTAAGGTATATTATTGTAAAGTTCTAGACAAATAATTGTGGTTCTTAAATTTCCTAATAGGATCGACGGATTAGTACTTCACGGCTCAACACCTTACGGTGCGTACACCTAAAGCCTATCAACCTGGTCATCTCCCAGGGGTCTCAAACGATTCCTAATCTTGGGGCTGGCTTCCTTCTTAGATGCTTTCAGAAGTTATCCATTCCCGACATAGCTACACTGCGGTGCCCTTGGCAGGACAGCAGTCAGACCAGAGGTCGGTTCAATTTGGTCCTCTCGTCGCGTTCTTCCCCTCTCACGAGGAGCACAGACTATATCTTCATCCACAAAGTGGATGTTGGCGTATTACAAGCATGAGCTGTCATTTTCAAAGAAATGATTCCTCAACATGCAAGTCTATTCGTCAGAGACGAATAAGTCGTTACGGGGTCAAATCTAATACTTTCAACAATTCTTCTCTTGTCTTTTTTCTCTTGGTTACATAATTTTCATTTTGTATAACCATGATGCATTCGACAATTTCCAATAATTGCGTTTTATCCAGCTTTCTAAGTGCTGTACTTAATAATACTTTGCAAGCTCTCATTAACGCATTACACTGAAGTTTTTTAAACTTAATATAAGGCGAGATTAGCTTGATGATATTATTCACTTGATCGTATCCATTAATTCTAAGTTCGGTCATTCCATCATTTCTTCTGGATATGAAACCGATGCTTAAAGTTTTCTGAATCCAATACAAGTTTTCTTCATGGCGAGTGTCTTGATAAAAACAGATAGTGGTCATGAATCTTCTTTTCAATGTCCCATCTTTCCTCTTCTTTATCTGAAGCATTAAGCTTCCATCACCATCAAGAAATCCAGCAATATAAGCCAGATCAGTTTTAGATCGACTTCCCACGGTATTGTCTTGTTTTTTCTGGTCCTCAAGTATCTTCATAGATACTATTGTACTTTTACTGATGGACTAAATCAATAAAAGTTATCAACGGATACCAGCGTCCACAAGATTCCACCGTTATTAGCCACATTGTCATCACGAATTGCTTCGTGAAGTAGCAAAACTCTACTAAAATCAACTCCCCTCAAGAATCAACGCCTGCAGTAGATAGGAGACCAACCTGTCTCACGCTTGTTATCAACGATTACTCGTTGCAATGGACTATAGCTTGTTCCATCTCTTTCGAAATGGAATGTTAACGTTTAGTCTCTACGGGTGATTTCATTTTACTGAAACCTTCCCTCGGTATTATCCTCTTTTATCAAGAGAGGACTCCACCGATTTTAGTTAACTTGATCATCATGTATTGCTACATGTGACCGCCGTGATTTGATCAATCTTTCTCAATTTGATTGTTCGTTCCTTTTGAGAACGCCCAATCTTAGACGAAAAGTTCCCGAAGTGATTCAGACTGTTCAACAGTCGAATTTCACTTATACTAACTTTTCTAAACTCTTCTTACTTCCTCTTGTTTGTCTGTGCGACCGTTCAAGTTGATTCAACTTCTGAACGGTCTGAACCCAGCTCGCGTAACTTTTTAATTGGCGAACAGCCAAACCCTTGGAAGCTTCTCCACCTCCAGGATAAGTTGAGCCGACATCGCTGTCGTATTTTTCTTCTGTTACCAGAAGGATCGGACTATATCTTCATCCCCCATCATAATGAGGGAGCTCGGCGTGTTAGCATGGAATTCTATTCCACACTCCGACCCAATTTCTTAAAATTGTAGGTCAAGTCTCTACAGGGTCATATCTCAATTTTATATTTCATTGATGGTGTTATATACGGACTAATCAATGTGCGAAACTTAGGAAGACTTGATTTTATAAACCGTATTCTGGTATATATTTTGTCTTTATTAAGTCGAGCTTCAAGGTTAAATTCTTTGAGTATATTTAGCAACTTCATTTGGTCATTATGACTAAATTGTTGAGTGTTTAGATATACATCAGATGTCCTACATTTACTTCCATCATCCATGAACCATACTGCCAACGAAAGCGGGGTTATATGAATATTTTTAGGAATGACTTTTATACCATTCTTGTAAAATATTCTATACAACTGAGTAATCTCAGGATGCTGTTTCGTATAAAAACGATAGGCTATCCTAACATCATCTATGACACGATTCTTTGGAGCACTTACAGTAATATCTTTAAGTATCGAATACTTCCAGTCGACATATTCTTTTTGTGAAAATGAATGATTCACTTCTAAAAAAGCGTCTGATCGTCCTTTGATAATTCGCAAATACCCATCACCTAAAAGTGATCCAATAATTACTGAAATTTGTGTTTGGGATAGACTTCCCGCGGTATTGTCCATTGTATAATTATATCATTATTCAATGGAGTCCACCGTTATAAGCCAAGTATTTTATCGACTGCCGAGATCACTCTCGTCGCACCCCGATGTTTCCTGCTGTTTAAGGCAAGAGTTAAGGTGCCGAACTGCGCCGTCGCTAGGAACGCTTAGGCGCAACCAGCCTGTTATCCCTAGAGTAGCTTTTGTCCGATAATCTTCCCCTGCATCTAATGCAAAAGGTCGGTTCACTATGTTCTGCTTTCGCATCTGTTTGACAAGTACGTCTCACAGTCAAGCCAGCTTATGCCATTACACTATCGGCACGGTTTCCATTCGCGCCTAGCTGACCTTTAAACTCCTCCGTTACTTTTTAGGCATGTGTTACATGTACGGATAGCTCTTTTGAAGGAACTATCTTACCGGCACACGCATTTCTGCTGTGCTCTCGTCATCGCTAACGAGGTCGGACTATATCACCATCCATTTTTACATGGAGGTTAGCGTGTAGTCTCTGAGGAAATTACTTTAATCTTTTAGATTTCTTTATATCTACAATTTTTCCCATCAATGCTCCTATTATTATCCAGGAGGCAACTGTCATTGGTAAGATAACATTTGTAGGACCGCATATTAGTGCCCAACATTCATGACCAAACGAAAGAGGAATAATTTTGGTCAAAAGAAATAGTGGAATCTGTAAGATGATAAAAGGAATGAATAAAATTTCAGAATTTGTAAGTGCAAGAAGCACTACAAAAGTTGAAATCAATCCGCCAATTATTGCACCTCTCACCCAATAATTCTTTGTCCAGATATTTATGTTCATTTTATTAATTTAGTAATCTTTCCTGCTGATTGTCTGCACTAGAAACATTATCACTTTAGTATACTACCTAAAGTAGTCCTAGTCCTAAGGATTTTATCCACAGATGTTCCAGCATATAGCTAACTTTTCGATGGTTCTTGCGAATCAAAGTCCCCCTGAATTTATTATTTGGCCGGAACGGATACCGGCTGACGGGTGCGCTCAATAAGTTGAGGATAGCGCCCCACTAAAACTGCCCGCCAGATTCTGTCTCTCGTCGTTTTTGCCGTCGAGGTTAGAATATATATTTTTAAAGAATGGTATTTCACTTGCGGATCCATCCTGCCCGAAAGCAGGACTTCAAATCCTCCCATCTACGCTACGCATCAAAAACATATAGTCAAAATCAAGTTGCAGTAAAGCTTCTAGGGTCTTTTCGTCTAACTGCAGGTAATCGGCATCTTCACCGATACTGTATTTTCACCGAGCAAGTCTCCGAGACAGTTCTCCAGGCATTACACTATTCGTGCGCGTCAGAACTTACCTGACAAGGAATTTCGCTCTACTATTCCTGCACAGTAGGACTCTATCTTCATCCTCACCTTTCGGAGTTCGGATGGGCGGGGTTGGTCTCTTATTAACCGCCTTGGACTCTCTCTCTATTACTAAAGAGTAGGTAGCTTTTCGTGTAATACTTTAACTATTCGTTTATCTAAAAACCACTTTTGGCCCCACAACAGTCCTAGTCCGTCCGCCACTTTATAAATAAAGTAGCGGAACCTTAGGACCGTTATAGTTACGGCCGACATTCACCAGGGCTTATATCAATCACCATTACATCTTGCGACATAACAACGTCGATATTTGACCTTCTGGCATTGGTCAAGTGTCACCCCCTATACATCCTCTTACGAGTTCGCAGGGAGCTGTGTTTTTGATAAACAGTTGCCAGAGATACTTTAGCTGCGGCCCTTCTTGACGAAGGGCAAGCCTTATTCCGAAGTTACGGCTGCTTTTTTGCCGAGTTCCTTGGAGACCTCTCACTCGTTCGCCTTGGTCTACTCGACCTGATCACCTGTGTCGGTTTGCGGTACGGTTCCTACATGCATAAGTTTAGAAGATTTTCTCGGAAGCGTGCTTTGTGTAATAGCCCCCGGCGAACCGGAAACTTTGCGCTCTACTCGGAATTGTCATTGAAGACACGACCCGGATTTTCCTGGATCAATCCCCTATAGCACGCACTCAAATCCAATAACAAGCTACACATACTACACTTCGTCACTCCATCACTGCACATAAAAGTCAGGGAATATTAACCCTGTGTCCATCGGGTGCGGTTTTCACCATCCCCTTAGGCCCGACTAACCCTTGGCTGATATTCATCGCCAAGGAAACCTTGATCTTTCGGCGTGCGGGATTCTCACCCGCATTGTGGTTACTTGTGCCAACATTCTTACTTCGCAACGCTCCACCATGGCTCACGCCTTTGGCTTCAACGCAGATGCGAAAACTCTCCTACCAATGCAATCGTCCGAAGACGACTGCAGTCCTCAGTTTCGGTACTATACTTAACCCCGATTATCTGCGGCGCATATTCTCTCGATGAGTGAGCTGTTACGCTTTCTTTAAATGATAGCTGCTTCTAAGCTTACATCCTCATTGTCAGAGAAAATACACCACCTTAAGTGTACTTAGTATAGATTTAGGGACCTTAAATGGAGATCATGGGCTGTTTCCCTTTTGACGCATGGAGCTTAGCCCCCACCGTCTAACTGCCGAGAAATTTACTTTGAGTATTCGGAGTTTGATAGGTTCTGTGATCTTTCGACCTGTCAGAATCTTCCAGTGCTCTACCCCTCAAAGGTAATCTCGACGCTAGCCCAAAAGCTATTTCGGAGAGAACCAGCTATTACCAGATTCGATTAGCTTATCACTCCTTACCTCAAGTCATCGGAGAGAATTGCACAACTCTACCGTTCGGTCCTCCATGACTCTTTCGAGTCACTTCAACCTGCTCAAGGCAAGCTCATCTGGCTTCGGGTCTCATGCATACTACATACGCGCTATTCACACTCGGTTTCCCTGCGGCTCCAGCCTCTCGGCCTTAGCCCGCAGTATGCAAGAACTCGTTGGCTCATTCTTCAATAGGCACGCTGCCACGGTATTACTACCGCTACAACTCCTTGTAAGCATATGGTTTCAGGTCTATTTCAACGCCCTTACCGGGCTGCTTTTCACCTTTCCCTCACGGTACTAGTTCACTATCGGTCTTTGAGAATATTTAGCCTTGCCGGTTAGTTCCGGCAGATTCCCCCGAGCTATTCGTGTCTCGAGGTACTCAAGAATGGGAACAAAACAGATTATTTGATTTCGACTACAGGGCTATCACCTTCTAGGGCCAAGCTTTCCAGCTTGTTCTTCTATCAAAAAATTTTGTAACTCTCCTGCCATAAATGGCACGTCCCCACCTTACTACCCCCGACTTTAATCAAACGGAACATTGCACATTTCTGCACTTTGCACCGTATGATTAAAGTCGAGTTTGGGCTCATTCGTTTTCGCTCGCCGCTACTTGCGAAATTCCTATTGGTTTATATTCCTCCTGGTACTGAAATGTTTTACTTCCCAGGGTGCACTTCACAACGTCAAGCGTTGTGATTCTAACTAAAAGTTAGAGGGTTTCCCCATTCAGAGACCTCCGGATCAAAGGTTGCTTAGCACCTCCCCGGAGCATATCGCCGCTACGCCGCGTCTTTCATCGCTTCTCAAAGCCAAGGCATCCACCATACGCTCTTAGATTCCCATTAGGAAATCTAAAAACCACAATTATTTGTCTACAACTTACAATACAATAGTTGGAAAATTGCTTTTCCAACTTTACCTTTTTCCAGAGCACCCTTCTGATTGTTCAAGGATGCCCTGGTATTCTGTTGTCAATGAGTCAGTCGCTCGGTATTTCTTCGCCTTTCGGCTTAGATTTTCTAAACAAAAACCGCTTTTTTAGCGGCCAGTCCTAACACTCGTTAAAAGCGCTATTTATGGCCGTTTAAAGTTAGTGTTGTTTAACATATTTCTGTGTAATGGATAGTATATATGAAGCTGAAATATTGTCAACAAAAAGATGGGCGAATGGGGAAAAGGAGTGGGTAAGGTGGGGAGAAGAGTAGAGGTAGTTAGAATTGAGAATTGATGAGAGGAACGATAACTGTAAGGAAAAGGATACTAAAAAGAAGCAGAATTGAAAAAAGAAAAACAAAGGTTTGAGTAAAATTAAGCATTGGAACCGATCTTTTCATACTAGAATGAAATACCATCAATATAGCGAAGGCTGGTAATATAAAAGCCGCAAGTAAACCTAATCCTCCGAATAATCCCAATATATGGCTAAAATAGAAAACGAGACCACCCGCAATAAAAGTTACGAGAAGCGATATGGAAATATTGAGAAACTTTAATTCAGAAAGTCTATATGCCTTTCTACCTATAAGTAAGATGAGTGCACTCGAAATAATAAGAAATACTAGTCCGAAGATTGTATAAATTATCATGCCCAAATTATACCACAACCCTATTTCAATTTCTTCACCTTATCCCCATGCCTCCCCTTTAAGCGAGAACCGGGGTACTCGAATTAATATTTATTGGCACGCCACTTTTGAGATACTTCTGAAGCTCTTGTCCTTGTTTCGAAGACGCATCAAGTAATTCCATACCTATTACATCTCCAGTTGCAGACAAGTCTACAA
>CALQZK010000013.1 GCA_943349555.1 Candidatus Nomurabacteria bacterium | reverse complement strand
GATCATACCAAGATCGCGAGTGAAGACTAGAAAAAATTTACCCGCTTCCCCATGCGGTGAACTATGGACGATGAAGCCCGGAGTTGTGTAGATGTGGTGGGACATTGCCTGGGATAAATATAATTTCTGACACGCCAGTAGCCTTCGATATATTTTCTTTAAATTTTCTTAAAATTTCCACGTTTTCATACTGTTCACCGACCTGCAATGCTACTATGTCTTTTATCGTCAGATTACCCTCTTTTCTCAAATCCTGAATGGAACGAATCAATTCCCTCACCTGGCCTTCTTCTTTCAGCTCTGGAGTAATTTTAGTATTCAACATTATTTCCTCTGCCAGTTTTACATTGAAGATGATCTCTTTTACATTTATTTCATCTTTTAGAATTTCAACTAGCCCAGTAGAAATAGAAATTTTCACAGTCAATTGTGAGAGTGGTTGTCTCACATTTATTTTCGCTTTCATTCTTGCCTCCAAGCCCAAAGAAGCTATTCTTCTTATTTCCCTCATATCATTCAACACTTTCTTATCTTCAGTCGCATATTTCGGCCAAGCTTCTAGATGTACACTCTCCTTCGGCCCTTTCATTTGTAGATAGATATCTTCAGCCAGGAAAGGCATAAATGGCGCAAGAAGTTTGGAGAGTTCTATGAGAATATGGTGGGTTGTGGATAAAGCTTGGTCACGATCTTTCATATCATCACCTTTGAAGCGATCTCTCGAACGGCGGATGTACCAAGTGGAAAGATCATCAATAAAGTCTGCAACTGGACGGATAGCTTTGTCTATCTCATATTTTTCCAAGGCTATAGTCATTTCATGTCCCAATTCATGTAACCTATTTTTAATCCAGAAATCGAGATCGTTGTTGCTTTCAATTTCTTTTATATCTTTTTGTGAATACATCTCATAGAAACTCGCAACATTATTCAGCCTGCCAATATGCTTTTTGACCACTTCATCGACTCCTCTCTCGGAAAAACAAACATCCTGTCCTCGGACGATAGGGGAAGACATGAGGAAATAACGGAGGGCATCGGCTCCGTATTTGTCTATGGTCGGCATGAGATCTGGATAATTCTTCTTTCTCTTGGCCATCTTCTGACCGTCCTCTGCGAGGACAAGACCGTTCACAACCACATTCTTAAATGGGGCTTTGCCGAAAAGCGCCGTGCCGAGAACAATGAGAGAATAGAACCAGCCGCGTGTTTGGTCCAGGCCTTCTGCAATAAAATCCGCCGGATAGCCTTTTGTTTTTCCAAGGATCCTAGAAAATGGCCCACGCTTGGGGTTAAATTCCCCTTTGTCAAAAGGATAATGTGCTTCGGCGAATGGCATAGAACCGGACTCAAACCAACAATCAAAAACTTCTGGAATTCGTATGAGTCTCGCATTGCCGACATTTGAAATGAGTTCAATGTCATCAATAAACGGCCTGTGCAAATCCAATTCGTATTCTTCATTGTGAGGAAGTGGAGAAAAATTCAAGGCAAAAGGCTTTCCATTTTCTATATAATGATCTTTCCTTCCTCTCATCTCTATCGCCTGCTTTCTATCAAGTCCTTCGGCAACGGCCATGAGTAGAAAAGCTGAGGAGTCGTGAGTGATGATGAGGATATTTTTTCCCTCATGCTTATTTTCCAGACTATAGATGAAATCCCCCATTCTCTTTTTTATATCCGCATAATTTTCTCCACCTTCAGGGGTAATGTCGAAGCGATTTGTGTGATCAAAAAATTTAACAAAATCTGCAAAAGGCTTTCCATTCCATACTCCAGCATTCAACTCACGAATTCTATCTTCAATTATTATTTTCTCTATTGGTAACCCTATACCCTTAGTAATTATTTCCGCAGTGTCTCTTGTCCTTATAAAAGGCGAAACGAAAATCAAATCTATTTTTTTATCCTTCATCCAAGCGACAGCTTCTCTAACTTGGCTTTTTCCTTTTTCTGTCAAATTATGAGAATTGTCTGCAAGCGAGCTTACTACTCCCTGGGAATTATTATCAGCTTCGCCGTGACGCATGACATAATATGTATTTTTGGCCTTGCTATATTTCTTCAAATCCTCAATCGAACCCATAACCACACATTCATCTGTCTTTTCATTTTTCCAAACAGGCAGAGGTGCACCCCAGAAGCGCGACCTAGAAATCGCCCAGTCCCGCGCTCCTTCTAGCCAATTACCAAATCTCCCTTCCCCTACTTCCGGCGGCAGCCACTTCACTTTGCTATTCTCTTTCACCAGCTTGTCTTTTATATCCGTCACTTTTACAAACCAAGAGGAAGAAGAATAATTAAGAAGAGGCGTATCGCAGCGCCAGCAGTGAGGATATGAGTGGATGATTTTTTCTTTGGCGAAAAGGAGGCTTTTGCCGGCGAGATATTTAATTATTTCTATGTCAGCTTTCTGATGGCTTTCTATTTTCTGCGCTTTTTCTTCTGGCGTATCTCTTGGCTTCACATTCTGTCCAGCAAAGTCAATAACTTCTGCTTTAAACTTTCCATCCGTGCCTACATGCTGTATGAATGGAATATTAAATTTCTTTGACAGTTCATAGTCATCCGAGCCGAAAGCTGGGGCAATGTGTACAATGCCCGTTCCACTATCCGTCGTTACGAAATCTGCTACATAGATTTTCCAACCATTCTCTCTGTTCTTCAACTTCGCGTCTTTTTCATAATAATCAAAAAGAGGCTTGTAGGATTTTTCAATAATATTTTTTACGTCTATATTTTCTAAAATTTTATATTCATTTTTTATGACACTTAATCTAGATTCAGATAAAATATATATTTCACTTCCGATCTGGATCTTTACGTATTTAATAGAAGGGTTCATAGCCAATGCCGCATTCCCCGGCAAAGTCCAAGGTGTTGTTGTCCAAGCCAAGAGAAAAGTTCCTGGCTCATCCACTAACTCGAACTTCACATAGACAGAGATATCTGTTATATCCTTATATCCCTGGCTAACTTCGAAATTTGAGAGTGTGGTCTCACATCTCGGACAAAGATGCATAGACTTGAATCCTTCATATATCAATCCTTTTTTATATAATTCAGAAAAAGCCCACCAGACTGATTCTGTATATGTGGCATCCATTGTCCTGTAATCATCATCCATATCCACCCATCTTCCCAGTCGAGGAATTATTTTTCTCCAATCATTCGCATATCGCATGACGCTCTCTTTTGCCTTTGCATTAAATTTGCCAATGCCATAATCAAGAATATCTTTTTTCGATTGGAAATTTAATTCTTTTTCCACGATATTCTCCACCGGTAAACCATGACAATCCCAGCCCCATCGACGGCGCACTCTGTATCCGCGCATAGTTTTGTAGCGAGGAATAATATCCTTTATCGTTCCTGGAACCACATGCCCATAGTGAGGTTCGCCGGTCGCAAATGGTGGACCGTCGTAAAAGACAAAATCTCCCTTGGGAGCAGAGAGCCCGCCCGGCTTCTCCAAAGATTTTCTGAAAATCCCATTTTTCTCCCAAAAAGCCAGTATTTTCTCCTCATTCTGGGCTATTTTGCTTTTTTGCGAGGAATGTTGACTAGTTTTCTGTTCGTCTTTCATGTGTCCGCATTCTACCATTTTACTGACATCAGTAAAATGGTCTTAATTTATTAGAAGCAGAGCTGACCATTTTGTCGGCATCGACAAAATGGTATCTATATCGATCAATTTACTGACATCAGTAAATTGATTTTTTGTGTTGTAAATTTTCTGCAATTTTGTTTTGCAACTTATAAGTATTTCCATGCTTCAGCAAACCAAGATACGACTGAACTGTTTCCGTTTTACCTTTCTTATTTGCAATATTCCTAAACATTCTCTTCTTTGTCACATTTCTTATTACTCTATGATCTTGGAAATGCACCCATCCAAGGTAATCTACGCCTGAAGCAATAGTTTTTATTGATATTTTACTTGGATGCAATTGGAGTTGAAGCCCTCTCAACAAAAACTCTTGTATTTTATAAATAATTTCCTCAAGCCATTTTTTATCACGCGAAAAAATCACAAAATCATCGGCGTATCGTATATAATATTTTGCTTTTATTTTATGCTTCATGAATTGATCGAATTCATTCATATACACATTTACCGAGAGTTGCGACGTAAGATTGCCCAAAGGCAAACCAGTTCTTTTCCCTCTCGAAGAAAAACTTCCAATAATTTCTGCAATAAGTGTAATGATATTCTTATCAGAAATATATTGGGTTAGTATAATCAGAAGAGTAGCTTGGTCAACCGAAGCAAAGAATTTCCTGATATCGCATTTAAGGACCCATGCAGTTTTAGTATGGTTTTTCGTCACCTTTTTGGAAAAAGAAAAAAATCGTTCATTTGCCTTATGTGTTCCTTTTCCGAGCCTGCATGAGGAAGAATCAGAAATAAAAGTCCGGTCAAAGAACGGGTAGAGCATTCTATGCAGTGCATGATGCAATAGCCGGTCTCTCACACACGCTTTATGAATATCTCTTGGCTTTGGATCTGAAATTTTAAACGCTTCATATGCCCTATGTCTATAATTTTTCTCAACAAGATCATGGTGAAGAGAAATAATATTTGCCATCAGATTTCGCTCAAATTCCTGCACATCTTTTCTATGTCGCTTTCCCTTTACAAACTCTTTCCATGCCTCGAGGAGATTTCCGAGCAATATGATATCATGATAGCTATGTTTGAACTGAATTCTAGACATAACATTAAAGAACCCCCTCCTCCTCACAGATTTTGCCTGTTCTAGGTAAGGTGAAAGATACGTATTTATTGTGGCATAGTTATTGTCAGGACATTCCCAAGTCCCAAAGACATTCTTTTGGCTATCGCATTGATTCATTGTTTGTGGAAATTATAGAGGCGATAGCTACGGCTAGCTTCTCTGGTCTGGAAGGGAAAAGTCCGTATATACGTTTATCGATAAAGAAAATCGATGCTTTAAAAATATTGATCATGATTTTATGGGAATCGAAGTCTCTCGACGACAAGAGATATATTGCTGTATCAATAAAGCTCGATGAGATCGGGCGAAACCTTGGTGGTTGGCAAGGACAGGTGTCTGCGCTACTTCTAAAACAAAACTCTCTCGCCAAAGATAATCCTAGGCAAAGAGAGAAATGAGGCGAGTTGCGAAACGGAGAGCCGGGTTGTTGTCGTTCCAATCGTTGTCAGTCCAGTTCCAGTTGAGAACAACCTTGTCGTCGTTCTCGTAGAGATACGGGACGTTGAGGTTGTCATTGCGGTTCCGCACGATACGTGCAAAATGCCTTCTATGCCACCACCCTTCGAATACTCTCGGGGTTGAATCGTATTTGGCATCATAATGCCCTAGTACTTTGCACCAAGTAGCTTCATTTTTTGAAGTGTCTGCATATATCACTCTATCTGAAGCCCTGACCGCAGATATTCTCGACATATGGATACTGGATTCGGCGGCATGGAACCTTAGTTCAATGCATATTCACCTACTACCACATATAGTATATCAAAATATAAACGTGAAATCCCCACTTATTGTAGTGAGGATTGAATGTCTGCAGCATATCATTCTTGGCTGGGTGGTTCACCACCATTCGGAAGGACTCAGTGCTTAGTGTCTTAGGAAACCTTAGCAACTGAATCTTGAGGACTACTTGCGAAACGGAGAGCCGGGTAGGGGCCGTACCAACCGTAGTCAGTCCAGTACCAGTCGAGCACCACCCCGTCGCCGCCCTCGCAGAGATACGGGACGAAGAGGCGGTCATGGCGGTCCCGCACGATACCAGCCCACCCGAAGACTGCTTTTCCCTTGAAGTGTTTCAGGAAAAAGGCAATTCCTTTCTTTTGGATTTCTTCAAGATCGCGCAGTCCGAGACAGGTCTTCAGCGTGTCGGTCTTTGTGAGATGGTTGTAAATCTTATTTCCTTTAATATATTTTCCACCCTTCTGACCGTCGTGGAGCCACTGCTCCACTGCCGAGATGTCGTACTCGGCAGGTCCGGCGCTTTCCAATTCCGGATGCATCGCATTTTTCATCCAATCGGGATACGATGGACGAGCGCGATCAACGCGCATGATGGGGTCAAGGACGACTTCTGGAGCGAGAGTAGGCTTTGGCTTGATGACCAATTCCGCTTCGCCTCGGACAAGCAGAGAGATGTTTTTAAAATTCTCCCCCGTTGACAACCATTCAACATCTGCCAATATACCTCCGTTGCGATTAATCGCGAATTGAAGTTTCTGCGCTATTCCAGGTTCTAGGATTACTTGAAGCTCGCTATTCATAGCATGCTCCTTTCTTTAGTTTTGAGCTAGCCTATTTAAAGGCATGCTCGATTTTGTTGTTTGCTGGACTCTTCGCCACAGCACTCTCAAAGAACTACACAGTCATTATACACCTATTCCCCCTACTTGTCAAGGATTATTGTGGTAGGGTTTACATCCTCTTTGGCACCTTGATTCCCAGTAGTCCCAAGCCATTCGCCATTACAATATCAAAAGCTTTTGTGAGAGCAGTCTTATGCGGACTTTCCGGATCCTTCTCATCAGCAATAATATTATTAGCGTAAAAGTTATTAAACTGCGCTGCGAGATTTATGAGATACGAAGCCAGGATATTTGCCTTGTATTCTATGCCAGCTCTTTCTACAACCTCAGGAAAGCGTACGAGGAGTCTTTCCAGATTTTCGGTTTTTGATTCGATGTTGATTGTAGGATTGATTCCCAAGCTTTCCGCTTTCGCCAAAACCGACCTTGCGCGCACACAGGAATACTGCAGATACGGTCCAGAATCCCCCGTCATGCTCATCATCTCATCCCAGTCGAAAATAATATCCTGCGGACTGTCCCTCTTCAAATCATTAAACTTAAGAGCTGCCATAGCAACTTCATGCGCGCTCTCCTGATTTATTTTTCCAGCTCTTTCCACTGCCTCTCTTATCAAATCCTCAAGCCAGATGACATTGCCTTTTCTTGTGCTTATTTTCCCTCCTTCCTTAAGGCGTAGCAAACCATGCGCAATATGCACACGTTGTCCTTCTTGGAACCAACCCATCATTTTTTCTGTTTCGTAAAGTTGTCGGAAATATAGGATCTGTTCGGAGCCAACTTCATTTATGATCGTTACATCATTTCCATATTTTTCTTTTCTGTAAATGTCAGCAGCTAGGTCGCGCGTGGCGTAGATGGAAGTCCCATCAGTTTTTTTAATGATCAGTGGCGGATATTTCTCGCTCTCCCCTATTTTTTCGAAAAATACGACTTGGGCACCTTCGCTTTCTTTGATCAAGTTTTTTCCAACCAATTCTTGCATGACTTTCTCTATCATTTCTGGAGTAGCATAGAAGCTCTCTCCGATCTGTGTATCAAACTTCACCCCCAGCTGTTCGTAAATTCTCTCAAACTCTTTCTTGGAGAGCTCAATACACTTCTCCCATGTTTTCCTTATTTCCGGACTATTTCCTTCTTCAAGAAGCTGGAATTTTTCTCTCGCCATATCTTCCAAAGCAGGATCTTTCTCCGCTTCCTCGTGGAAACGTACGTATAGAGCCACCAATTCCTTTATTGGTGACTCACTCTTTTCAATCTCTACCAAATTCCCCCATTTCTCCAATGCCACAGTCAGTTTGCCGAACTGCGTCCCCCAGTCTCCCAAATGGTTGTCGCGCACAATATTGTATCCACTGAAATTCAGAATATTTGCAATCGCATCTCCAATGATGGTGGAGCGTAGGTGTCCGACAGTAAAAGGTTTAGCGATATTCGGAGAAGAATATTCTACCAGAACAGTCTTTTTATTTTCTAATGATCTTCCGTATTTATTTCCATTTTTTAAAATTTTATCGAGTTGATTCAGAAAATATTTAGAAGCGAATCTGAAGTTTATGAACCCAGGCCCCGCAATACTCACAGACTCCACGTTCTCCGGCATTTCTTTTTTCAATTCTTCAATTATTTTCTCTGCCAAAGCTTTCGGATTAGTCTTCAGCTGTTTGGAATATATCAGGGCAATATTGGAAGAAAAATCTCCATAAGAAATATCATCTGGATGCTCGATATGCACCTCCGGATTTTCTATTCCCATCTTTATAGCAACTTGTTCTATGGATGTCTTTAGGTTTTGTATTATATCTTGACTTTTATTCATGTTCTTATCATTTTTTCCGTAAAATCCGATCAATCCTCTCTGCGATCTTCTTCATATCTTTCTCCTTCTTTCCCCGCGTGGTCTCGGCGGCGGTGCCGATGCGGATGCCGGAGGGGTCAATTGGCGGTCGGGTGTCAAAAGGAATTGTGTTTTCATTTACAATAATCCCCTCTTTTTCTAGCTTATCTGCCGCTTCTCTTCCCCCAGGTCCTTTGCCATTCATCCAAACATCGAATCTTAATAAATGGCTTTCTGTTCCACCTTCTATAATTCTCCATCCCAATCGTGCCAATTCATCAGAAAGAACTTTAGCATTTCTCACAACCTGCTTTGCGTATTTTTTAAAGGCCGGTGTGGCAGCTTCTTTGAGAGCGACTGCGACAGCTGCTATTTGGTTGAAATGAGGTCCTCCTTGCAAACCAGGAATAATGGCTTTATCAATTTTTTTAAATAATTCTCTTTCATCTCTTCTAGAAAAAATAATGGCGGAACGTGGACCACGAAGAGTTTTGTGGGTAGTTGTTGTCACGACATCAGCATATTCAAAAGGAGAAGGATACTGCTTGCCAGCCACCAATCCTGCAAAGTGCGACATATCAACCATAAGGAGAGCGCCGGAAGCATCGGCAATTTCTCTGAATTTTTTCCAATCTACAATGTGTGCGTAAGCAGTAAAGCCCGCAATAATAATATTCGGCTTTTCTGCCACAGCCATCTTTTTTACTTCTTCATAGTCTAGAAGTTCTGTTTCTTTATTCAATCCATACAGAACAGAATTCCAAAATTTCCCAGTCATAGAGACTTTCTGGCCATGAGTCAAGTGCCCTCCATGAGCCAGTGCCATGCCCATGATTTTTTCTCCTGGCGGAACTAGAGCAGAATAGACAGCGAGATTTGCAGGGGACCCAGAGAGAGGCTGAACATTAACCGACCATTTATTTTCATCGAGACCAAAAAGCTTGAGTGCCCTTTTCTGTGCGAGAATTTCCACCTGGTCAACAACCGCCATTCCTCGGTAATATCTCTTGCCTGGATAGCCTTCCCCATACTTATTCGTCAACTCCGACCCAAGCGCCTCCAGGACATCCTTCGAGACGTAATTCTCCGAAGCAATGAGGTTAATCACGCTTTTCTGGCGCTTTTTCTCGGCATCTATGAGTTTTTTTATGGCGGTATCTTTCATGTTGTTTATTTTCTCTTCAATCTTACCACTTTCTTCTTTGGGTCAAAAGCTTTCCGATCCTTCTCATTAAACCCTCCAGCAACAGTCATTTCGGCCATTAAGCGTGGATGGGAATCGTAATCTTTTAATGTGACCATTTCTGGGCGGAAGCTTTCCAAATCTTTTATTTCACTGCTCAATACAAGCTTTGAAAAAGGTTTGGGCTTGCGCTTCAATTGTTCCTTGACTTGCTCCATATGATCTTTATATATATGAGCATCTCCTAATGTATGGACAAATTCCCCAAGCTTGTACCCTGTGATTTTTGCAATAACCATCGTCAATGCCGCATAGCTAGCAATATTGAAAGGGACTCCCAGGAACATATCGCAGCTTCTCTGATACAGGAGGCATGAGAGCTTATCGCCTGAAACGTTGAAGTGAAAGAGGATATGGCACAATGGGAAAGATAATGCTTCTCCTGGTTTAGCCATGGCGTAGAGAAATTGAGGATTCCAGGCGGAAAGAATGGCATGCTTTCTTTCTGGAAAGTTTTTCAGAGTATCAATAACCCATTTTAGCTGATCAATTTTCCTGCCGTCAGCACCTGGCCAGGCGCGCCATTGCTCGCCATATATTCTGGGCAATTCGCCGTGAGCCTTTGCAAACTTATCATCACTTTTAATTTTTCCTATAAATTCTTCTTTGGATAATGCCGGTGATACCCCTTTTTCTGCTTTTGCTTTATATATTTTATATGGATAATCATTCCAAATAGGAACACCGTGATCAACTAGATATTTTATATTCGTCTGTCCGGACATAAACCAATAAAGTTCATGCATAATGCTGTTCCAGGGAATTTTTTTTGTAGTTAGAAGAGGAAAGCCTTTTGAAAGATCGAAGCGCATTTGTCGACCAAAGACGCTTGTCAAAGTAATCCCGGTATTATGGTCATGCTTTTTTACGCCATTATCTATAATATCCTGCAGTAGATCTAGATACTGATATTCCGGATGTTTTTCATTCTTGGTCTTTTTCTGATTTTTCTTGATATTTTTTTTCATAACAGTTTGCGAGTTATTTCTTAGCTTTAGGAACGAAGTGATTTGAATTCCTCTTACCGTATCTTCCAACTTTACCATATGCTTGTCTTGTCTTGGAAGTAAGTTTTGCAAAAAGTAATTGGGCTATCTCCATACCGGGACGGAGAATGAGAGGGACATTATTTGTATTTACCAACTCAAAAGTGGGGTAAAAATGGTGTCCTGGGTTGAAAAGCATAGCAGTATTATGGACCACAAGACCAGCTCTCGCTAAACTACTTTTTCCTGATAATAAGATGAGGTGCTCGTGATCAACACCGATAAACTCTTTCTGTTTTCCCAAAACACTTTCACCAGGATGAAGGATGAAGGCTTCACCATCTTTGACTTTGATAGTTCTAGTTTGGGGATAGATTTTATTCGCAGGATCAATGGAGACGGTTTTATGTCTGTCAGTCACTTCAAATTCATTGCCCAACAAAACATCGTAACTTGCTGGTTGAAGCTGATCTTCGTTATAAGGTTTGATAACCAACTTTCCTTCCTGTAATCCTTTCTTTATATCAGTATCGGATAAAAACATAATATTTTCGTTATTTTATAATAAATGTCTTATCTGTTCCATAATACTCCTGCCAATGAGCATTATAGTGCGCGAACATTCTTTCTAGCCGATCTTGCGCGAGCTCGGCAATGCCTAAACTAGTCATTTTCGCGAGCAGGTCATTCTTAACACTTTCGAGAGAACCTTCGTCCTGGGTCACCTTTTCAAATTCAGCCAAATATCCATAACCCGCATTTTTATCAATGCAGACATGCATATCTCCGCTTTCATATTCCTCTCTTTGACGTGACCACTTTGCCTGATACGTACAGCCGGAATCAAGGAGTATTTTATCAAGCTCTGCCAAACTTTTTTTAACTACAACTTCAAACTCCACTCTTTTCACACCATTGGAGCTGGTATCATCTCCGACTGAAGCCTTGACTACTAAGATAACCTTTCCATCTGCATCGCGAGTTCTCATGGATATCTTTTTTCCATCATTTAAAATATGATTAAATGAATCCTTCTGATCTGAAGGAATTATGCTTTCGATATTTTTCTTGAGAATGTTGAGATCGGCAGAAAGATTGAAATAATGATTGAGCTGGCTGCCCTTGGAAAGGAGCTTTGTATCTGGATAATTTTTCTGGAGTTCGCCTTTCAACTTCTCCGCATTCTCTTTTGAGCCAAGCAGGCTCTTTATTTCCACTTCATAGTTTTTTATCATATATGAAGTATAATACTAATAAGATTATTAGAATAGATGACAAGTCGCGTGATTTAATTTGTAGTTAATTTCAATTATAAAACATGAAAACTTTCATCGTTGCCGCGGTTTCCGCCGACGGATACATAGCCAAAGACGAAAAACACTCGGCTTTCTGGACCAGCAAGGCCGACAAGAAGCGCTTTGTGGAGCTGACCAAGCAGGCTGGAGTTGTCATCATGGGCTCGACTACCTACGCCACCCTTCCAAGGCCGTTAAAAGAGAGGGTGAATATTGTCTACAGCATGACAAAAACTTTTGAAGGTGCAGAGACTACCCAGAAACCACCGAGGGAATTATTAAAAGATTTGGAGGCGAGAGGATTTAAAAGCGTGGCAATCTGCGGAGGCTCGCATATTTACAACATGTTTATGAAAGCTGGAGTTGTGGATACTATTTATTTGACTGTTGAACCCATAGTTTTTGGCAAAGGGATTACCCTCTTCAATGAAGAGATGCTTTATCATTTGAAATTAAAAAGTGTGCAGGAATCGGCGGAAAGTGGTTCGCTATTGATGGAATATTCTGTTGATTATTCTGGAACGCCGAAGATGACGGATTAAAAATGACAGATAATACCCCGCAATTAAATTTAATCACTATTAAAAGCACTGGGATAAATAAGTGTGCTGATTTTTATTCTCTTTTAGGGTTGAAGTTTATCAAGCACCGACATGGGCAGGGACCAGAGCATTATGCGTCAGAGAATAATTCTTTTGTTTTTGAAATATACCCAGCAGATACTTCAGATTCAACAGAGAATGTTGTTAGGATGGGTTTTATTATTAAGAATTTGGACAAGATAATTGACATTCTAAGAAAAGAAAAAGTAATTATTTTAACAGAACCGCAAGATTCTCCCTGGGGTCGCAGAGCGGTAGTGTTGGATACACAGAATAATAGAGTGGAATTAGTAGAGGTGAGATAACGGCTCATATACACTATTTGAGCTATCTAGCTCTTGGTGTATAAAACAGAAAACCCACCATATAAAAACAGAGGATTTCTGTATTCAGATGATAGGCTTACAAACTCTTGATGCGGTAGGTGACAGTCGGTGGTTCTCCTTCCTTGATCTTACTTCTATCCTCGATCATTTCAAAAGTCAGATTGTGAGTCTGACAAATGATATCGATAATATAACCAGCATCAAAGGCATCTATCTTTTCACCGGACTCTATGACAATGCTCTGATCACTTCCATTACTCCATCGAAGACGATTGTCCCCTGGACCGGAACGCCCCCTACAGAAAACTAATGTCTTTCGATCAAGAAAGAAGACTGCCGTGTCACCCGATTTTATCTTTGTTCTTTTTTTATTTCCATTTCCAATTAGCATAGCGTTTCCTTTCAAGAAAAAGGTAGCGGTTGAACTCAAATAACTCCTTTCTTAAGCATAGCATATCTATCGTATCCTGTCAAGGATTTTTATACATACAAAAAAACAACAGCTATCAGAAACTCCTCCTATTCTTCATCACCCACTCTTCCGAGAACCACAAGGTCCTCAAATCTCCAGCTAAAAAGAAAGATCCGGTGACTAGGATGCAATCTCCTTTCCGGGCACTTTTCCTAGCTAAAGTCATGGCTTCTTTTGGATTCATAACTATCTCAACTTTTGCATTTCTTTTCTTGAATTTTTTAACGTAGGGCAATAGAGCGCTTGGGTGCGTAGAGCGTCTTTCTTCTGTAGATGTGGAACTGAGTATAATTTGATCAGCAATTGAAGCGATTGGTTCTATTATCGCTCTATTATCTTTCTTGGTATTTGATATCGAAAGTATAATAATTAATTTCTTGTAATTTTGGCTTTTTAAATTTTGGACTGTACTCCTTATCTTCGCCCTATTATGCGCTCCATCGAGGATAATAAGAGGATCTTTTTGCATGATTTCAAAGCGGCAAGGCAAGCGAGTATTCTTTATTCCTTTTTCAATCGTCGCCTCTGATATACCAATAGACTCCGCTACCCTAGTTGCGAGCAATCTATTATACTCCGCATGACTCTTCTGCTTTTCTATATGATTAAAGACAGCACCTTTTTCTTTGCAAATCTTTTTAAATAAATTCAGCAAAGCCGGCCTCTGTTCTGCTGTGAAAAATACGCTTCTCTTTTTTATTATTCCCGCTTTATCATATCCAATCTGCTTCAATTTTTTACCTAGAATTTCTGTATGGTCATAATCAATATTTGTAATAGCGGTGACTTTCGGTGAAGTGATGACATTCGTCGCATCATATCTTCCGCCAAGGCCAACTTCTAGCACCACCCATTCGCATTTTTTATTTTTAAAATATATAAAAGCGATAGCCAGGAAAATTTCAAAAGCCGAGGGTCCTCCATATTTACCTTCTTTTTCTGCTTTTTTTATAAAAGGTTTCAACTGCCCCACAATACTCACAAGTTCGCCCGGAGAAATGTATAAATCCCCGACTCGTATTTTCTCTATTGTAGTTGTAACATATGGAGAAGTAAAAAGACCGACTTTCTTGCCGGACGCATGTAGAATTTCCTGAACCATAGTAGAAACCGTACCCTTGCCTGCCGTACCTGTGATGTGAATGTATTTAAAGCCTTTCTCTGGATTACCGAGCAAATCCAAAAAATATCTCATCCTATCGAGAAAAAAGGAAGGATCTCTTACACCCCTGCCGACTTTTGTATCCCAACCCTTCCGCAGAGAGATATTAGAAAAAGATCCAACGTAAGCGACTGCGCTCTTATAGTCCATTTTTCTTCTCCATCCTGCCGATACAGCATTTGCTGACTTTTTCTCCAGATCCGCATGGGCAGCCTTCTTCTTTCCTGCAGCAGTTTCCAGCTAGTTTTTTTGAACTGCACTTGCAGGGCTGATCCAATCCTTTCATATCTAATACTACTTCCATGGTTTTATTATATCAAAATTATACTACTTTTGTCACATCCTATCCCTTGACTTCCACTCCGAGAGACCTACATGATCCTTCAATAATCTTCATTGCCGCCTCGATATCATTTGCATTCAAATCCGGCATTTTTTTCTCAGCGATTTCCTTTACCTTTGCTCGAGTAATAGTTCCAGCTTTCTTGACTGCATGCTTACCTGCGCCCTTTTCAATCCCAGCAGCTTTTAGTATTAGAGAACTTGCTGGAGGGGTCTTCAAAACAAAACTATAGGTTCGATCTTCGTAGACAGTGATGACAACGGGAATAATATCCCCTCCCATATTCTTGGTAGCGTCATTGAATTTCTTCGTAAAGTCTCCGATATTGACTCCAGCTTGTCCGAGAGTAGGGCCCAAAGGAGGTGCGGGGGTTGCTTTCCCCGCTGGAGCGCTAACTTTTACTTTTTTGATTATCTTTTTAGTCATAAATTTAAAAAATGTAGGTGTGTGTAGATTACCTTATATCTTCTTAACTTGCAAGAAATCCAGCTCCACAGGAGTTTCGCGGCCGAACATGGAAACTAGAACTTTAATCTTGCCATGGTCATCATCGACTTCACTGACTTTGCCTTCAAGGTCTTTGAAGGGTCCGTCGACAATCTTCACAATATCATCGATGACAAGGTCGATGGTATGCTTGATCTCTCCCTTATTCATCCTGCTGAAAAGTACATCAACTTCTTTTTTATCAAGCGGAACAGGATAAACTCCGGAACCAACAAAACCGGTCACGCGCGGAGTATTGCGAACAACATACCAGGAATCATCCGTTACCATCATGTCTACCAGCACGTATCCTGGATAAATTTTCTCCTCTTCCTCCACCCTTTTTCCACCTTTTATTTTTATTTTTTTCTCGGTCGGGACAAGGACATTAAATATACGATCCTCCATGCCTAGGGATTCTATGCGCTGTTTGAGATTACGAGAAACAGCATTCTCATATCCTGCATATGTGTGGATTGCGTACCAATTTCTTTCTCCTCCTATTTGTTGTTTTCCCATATTATTTATTTGCTATTTTTAAACAAAAAGCGTTAGAAGTCTATTAAAGATATAGTCGAAGACAGAGAGAAAGAGTGCGGTAAGGACAGAGACAATAATAACAGCGGCAGCATAGGAAATAGCTTGCTTTCTGGACGGCCAAGAGACATGTGCCATTTCTGCGCGGGTTTCCTTGATATATTCTGTAATTTTCATGCTGTTAGGTGAAGCTGTTAGTAAAATTGTTATTAAAAATCCCCTCCCGGGGTATGGGAATATAGTACCTTTTTCGTGTTATTAAGTCAACTATCTTATTTCGTAAGTAACAGAAACATTGGAAATCACTTTCTGCTCTCCTGTAGGTATCTCCGGTGCGACTGCCGACATTGACTTGACCTGCATATCTGCCCCTATCCCTTCCCTATAGTACGAACCCATATCATCCCCCTGCTCATAGAAGCTGGTGATGCGGACAAGCTTGACGCCAAGCTGTCTAGAGAGATTCTTGGCTTTTTCTTTTGCATTCTCGATGGCCAATTCTCGCGCTTCTGCTTTTATCCCATCAATATCATCTGTAGAGAAAATCAGACTGTTAACATTCTGAACCTTCAGACTTCCAATAGCAGAGAGGAGTGCACCAGCTTTCTTTAAATCGCGAACTTTCACTTGGATAGTCTGGCTAATATCGTAGCCTGTCAAAGTTGATTTCATATCCATGTATTCGTAATGAGGGTTTATATTATATGAAAGAGTCTTTATGTCCTTATCTGCAATACCGGCATCTTTTAGGGCTTTAATTGCATTATTCGTTTTGGTAGTAGCTTTTGTCTGTGCTTCATCTATAGTCTTGGCGGTTTCAATAACACCGAAAGAAAAAGTTGCAATGTCAGGGATAGAGATTGCCTCCCCTTTTCCATTGACGGTGATGGAATTATAAATCGGGGTATCTTTTCCTACATAGCGGAGAGACTTGAACTCTTTTATAGATATTACTGTCAAGAAAATGGCTAGGAGCACGCTCACAACGAGTCCTGCTTTCCATATATTATTTTTTACATTTTCATTATTCATATTTTTTATTTTATTATATTTGCATTATAACATGCATCAATTAGATTTTCGAAAAGGGCGAGAACTGTCATTTGTCCGACTCCACCAGGGACTGGTGTTATCATGTCTACAATATCCTTCACTTTTTCGAAATCAACATCACCCAGCAGCTTCCCATCCTGACGTGTAATGCCCACATCTATTACGATCTGACCTTTTGAAACATATTTTTCATCTATAAAGCAGGGCTTGCCTATTGCCACAATTAAAATGTCCGCAATTTTTGTTTTTTCTGCCAGATTTTCTGTCTTACTGTCGCAGACTGTTACCACAGCTCCTTCTTTTCTGCACATTTCGGCTATTGGTTTTCCAACGAGTTTCGATTGACCAACGACGGTGATTTTTTTGTTCTGCAATTTTACATTATAAAATTTAAATAGATCTCTTATTCCTCTTGCTGTAGCTGCTATATATTGAGTAGTTGGCGTCAGTCCATCAGTATCCTTATCTGGATCAATACAGTTTATTATAGTATCAGCATCAAAATGAGACGGTAGTG
>CALQZK010000012.1 GCA_943349555.1 Candidatus Nomurabacteria bacterium | reverse complement strand
TGGTCTCATGGTTGTGTCAATCTTTCACCACAAGAAGCAAAGAAGCTCTATGAATGGGCTAGCATCGATACTAAAGTCATAGTGCAAGATTAGGTATATTTAGACTACGTAAGAAAGTTGGACAAATCCCCTCCAATGTATTAGTGTATGCTTAAATAACTCTTCAAAAAGGGAGGGTGAGGAAACAATCAACTGAAAGATGAAAATATGATAGAGGAATTGACGAGGAAAGCTTTTCTAACCCTAACCAATACCGAAAAGCTATACGTCATCGCCAGCGCCTTCCAAAGACATGGGATCGACATGATTGCCACGACAGGAACAGCTGTTAAGCTGGTAGAGGCTAAATACGAAGTCCAGGGCATTCGCGAGTACACTGGAGCGCCAGAGATGTTCGGCGGGAGGGTGAAAAGCATCAATACAAACATCGCAGGTGGATTACTCTTTTTGAGAGATAGCCCGAGTGATTTGATTGACGCAAAACTTCATGGAATTCACCCCATCGATTTCCTCGTCTGCAATCTTTACCCATTCGAGGAAGTGGTGAGAAAAGAGGGAGTGACAATTGCCGACGCCATCAAAAATATGGACGTTGGCGGTCCAGGCAGTCTATGTGCTGCGGCGAAGAATCATGAGTTCGTGACCGTAGTAACGGATCCGGACGATTACGAAAAGGTCGCTAGAGTGATGGATAAACATGAGGGAGAAACAACTCTCGAACTTCGTAAGTATCTGGCAGGCAAAGTCTTTCGAAAAATGAAAGCCTACTACACGGCGATGGCTGATTATTTTGACAGACAGCCTGCGTACAGACCAAAGTCCTGAAAAACCCTAATCAAGAGACCGCCCTGCCCCCAAGGCCCGGCGGTCTTCCCTTTTTCCAAAATTCCTCTATACTTAACTTACTATATTTAACCTTATATATCATGCTAATAACCATCAGCATCGCCGCCCTCATTTCCACCCTCCTAGGAGGCCTATTTGCCCTAAAGTTCAAGGATAAACTGCACTTGGTGCTAGGCTTCAGCGCTGGAGCTGTCATCGCTGTGGCTTTCTTTGACCTCATTCCAGAAGCAATAGAGCTTGCGGGAAGCTCGCATGATATTTCATTTATTACTTCCATGACTGCATTGGGATTCGTTATTTACATGATACTAGACAGGACTATTTTTCTCCATAGCCACGACGAACACGATGGAGCAACAGTCAGGGGCAAAATGGGAGCCGGAAGTTTATCAATCCACAGCTTCCTAGACGGTATAGCTATCGGTTTAGCTTTCCAAGTTTCTGCGGCAGTAGGAGCTATTGTCGCTATCGCCGTCCTTGTCCACGACTTTTCCGACGGCATCAATACCGTCAGCATGATATTGAAAAATGGAGGAAAGAGAAAGCAGGCATTCCAATGGCTAGTCTTGGATGCCTGCGCTCCCGTTCTTGGTATTATTTCCACACTTTTCTTTTCGCTTAAAGAAAGCTCTTTGGGTATTCTATTGGCTCTTTTTGCCGGCTTTTTCCTTTACATTGGTGCTAGCGACCTTTTGCCAGAAAGCCATCACAATCACCCGACCATTTGGACCACAGTCTCTACGATTTTAGGAGTAGCAGTCCTTTATACAGCAATTTCTATAGCGGGAATTTAATTACATTGACTGCGAAGAACCCTTCACACAACAACTGCAGCACTTCTTATGCGTAACGATTTCTACGATAGCTGCGATAGCTGCGATACCTACTAGAACGTAGACAATAGTGGCGATAGTTGAGCCTAAATACTCAACAACATTTAAATCAAATGCTCCCACAAGTCCCCAGTTAAGACCACCGACAACAAGAAGAATCCATGAAACAATATGAAGTCCTTTCATAAAAATAATGTATCTAATTAATAATAAACTTTACTTCACCTAATATTATATCATACCCTGATACAGTAACAATCAACAGTTATATTATCCCTACCTTCTTCAGAAACTGCTCAAAAAGAGTGCTGGAATCTATTTCCCTGATCTTGAAATCAGAACGTAGGACTATAACAGCTACAGGATACGATATTCCCTCATGCTCGTATCTGAACAGTGAAATCATGCTTTCTTTGGCTTCATTTGTCCTTCCAGTTTTGCCTCCTATAAAGTTGGGATCGAAAGGAAAAGGATTGATGGTATTGAAAATATGGATGCTATGTTCGGTCGTACTTGCCAGAATCATGGTCTTTGTTTTAGTTAATTCCAGAATAGGCTTGTTTTTTATATACAGATACTGTGCAAGAATAAAAAGATTGTCGGCGTTGGAAGTATTGCCAGAGCTCAAGCCAGAGGCATCGCGGAAAGTTGTGACTGACATGCCCAGTTCGGCTGCAAATATATTCATTTTTCGGATAAATTCCGCGTAGCCATAGTGCTTAGCCAAGGCTTCTGCCGCATCGTTACTTGATTCTAGGAGTAGTGGGTATAGCAATTCAGGAACTGTAAATATCTCCCCTGCCGACATTTTTCCCGCTTCCCCATACCCACTGTCGAGCATTTCCTGCGTAATAGTTATCTTTGTATTGGCTGGAATATTTTTCATAGCTACTACTGCTGTCACCAATTTACTCAAAGAGGCAATGGGAAAGACCCTTCGGTTATTATATGAAGAATAAACTTGGCCAGTATCAAGATTTTTAACCAGATAAGCTTCTGCACTGATCAACTTTGGCGCGGTAGTGGTAACGGGCTTAATTACTGTCTTGATAGGTATAAGAATTCTCTTGACAGGTGAGCTCGAGGAATTGCCGATATTTGGATCTATGATGTCAGAACTCATGGAAACAGGGACGTAGGGGTAAAGTATGATCGGATTTTTAGGCTCTGGTGGAGTTTGTCTTGTTCCTGCATCTGCCGAAATTGCAAGGATGATTATCGCTATAGCAATAACCAACAGCTTTCTTATTTTATAGCTCATTTACCCTATTATACCCTATCTTGTCGCAGATATAGTGGTCTCGATTTCCCCTACTGCGCTGACCGTCACTCTGCCATTTGAGTCTTCATAGACGCTGTAGCCAGTATCATAGTCGGATGAGCTCTTGTAATGCGCGCCGGAAGCACTGGGGTCAAAAGGAAGGATTGAAAGATAGGATGGGACTATGCACGGAGCTAAATCTATACCCTGTATTGCCGAACTTGCACTCCTGACTATGGTAGAAGTTGCCGGCAAATCCAATGGATTCAATCCACAAGTAAAGACTCCTTTATGTTCAGAGACATTTTGGTTAATAGAATTCAGAAGAGCATTGACATTGGCAACTCTCTGGGAATCCCTAGCTAGCTTGAATTGCCTTGCAGGATTGATTGCCACAAGCACGACAGACGCTAGAACAGCTATTATTCCAATTACGACAAGAATCTCGATCAATGTAAAACCGGAAGACAAATTTTTGTAATTTTTTCTCATATTATTTTTAAAGATTAATAATAATATGGGAAGTATACACAAACAAAAGAAACTTTTATACTTTACAAGACGCCAATTTTCTTCTTTGCTTCAATTAGTTTCGTATTGGCTTTTTTGTTTGCCCTTATCGCTCCTTCAGCTAGTACTTTTTCTATTTTACCCACATCCTGCATCAGTTCATGTCTCCTTTCTCTCATCGGCTTCACGAAAGTTTCAATATCTTCTATCAAAGCCTCTTTCAGCACCTTATATTTTCCCTTATTTTCACTATAGAGCTTTGAGAGTTCTGCTTCTGATTTAAATAATTTATGGATTTCATAAACATTCTTTGGCACTTCGCTCGTAGAGTCCGTCACAATACTCATTACTGCTTTCACAATCTCCTCTTTGGAAGAAAAAAGTGGAATGGTATTGCCATAGCTCTTCGACATTTTTTGTCCATCCGTCCCAGGTACTGTTGCCACATCTTTCATAATAAGAGGTTCTGGAAGCTTGAAAGTCTCTCCGAAGATATGATTGAATTTCTGCGCCGTATCACGTGCATATTCTATATGCTGTTTTTGATCCTGCCCCACCGGCACGATATCTGCATCATAGAGAAGAATGTCAGCTGCCATGAGCATGGGATAATTGAAAGTCCCAACTCCAATTTCTTTATTCTTTGCTTCTGCATCTTTAAATGCATGCGCGCGCATCAGGTAAGGCATAGTTGTGATCGTCTCAAAAATCCATGCGAGTTCAGTGTGTGCAGAGACGTCTGATTGTTTAAAGATAACTGACTTTTCTGGATCAAGACCGATAGCGAGGTAGTCTATAGCGAGATTTAGGATCTGATCTTTCATCTCTGAACCATTCTGAATAAAGTTAAGACCGTGATAATCGGCAATCATGAAATTACAGTCATATTGCGACTGTATATCCAGCCACTGCTTCATTGCGCCAAAATAGTTACCAATGTGCGGACGACCTGTAGGCTTGACTCCCGAAAGTAAGGTTTTTTTCATGAGTTAATGATATCAGAAAACGTCTCATAAAAAAAGTCGGCAATTCATACCTAAATCCCCTCTTTGCGCAAGTCCTCCACCAGCCTAGTTGCTTCTTTAGACAATTTCTTTGGCATCTCCACTTTCGTCACGATAAGCAGGTCTCCTCGCCTTCCACGATCGCTCATCACACCTTTATTCTTGACCCGAAGTATTTCATTATGAGTCGTCCCCTGCGAGATTTTTACTTCAATTTTTCCATCCAATGTCTCCACGTCTACAGTACCGCCGAGCAGAGCTGTCGTTAATTTCAAAGGCAATTCCATGATCAGATCGTAACCTTCTTTGCGGAAAATTTTATGCTTCTCCACCCAGATGCGGATGATAAGGTCTCCCCTTCCGCCCTCGCCTTCCTCGCCCTTGCCCTGTACCCGCAGACCCTGGCCATTCTCAATCCCTGGTGGAATCGTCACCGCAATTTTCTCCTTATTTATATTTATATCTTTTTCCACGCCGAAGACGGACTCTTTGAAAGTCATCTGTATGTCTACCGTAATATTAGCCCCTTTGCGTGCGCGCCGTCCTCCTCCGAAAAATTCTCCGAATATATCTCCCAAGTCAAATTCGAAAGCCTGGCCGTTCGCACCGGTGAATTGAGAAAAATCAAAGCCACCGAAACCACCCTGACCAGAGAATCCTCCCCCTTGTCCGGGATTGAAACCTGACCCACCAGAACCAGCTCCAGCAGAGCCGAAAGTGTCATATTGTCTTCTCTTGGCATCATCAGATAGCACAGAATACGCTTCGCTGGCTTCCTTGAATTTCGCATCGCTTCCGCCCTGTTTGTCAGGATGATGCTCGTGGGCCATCTTTCTGAAGGCTTTCTTTATATCGTCATTTGAGGCGCTTTTATCTACACCGAGGATTTTGTAGTAGTCTTTTGCCATAAGGAGATATTACTTCTTCTCCTTAAAATCCGCATCTTTCACATCCCCCTCTGGACCTTTGTCTGTATTAAGTGGATTATCTTTTGTTGGGTTTGCCTTTTCTTGCGACATGTATTGCCCTATTTTCTGCAACTCACTCGACAAGGTTTCTGTGGCATTCTTGAGAGCCACACCGTCTGTTCCCTCTTTTCTAGTCTTCACATCCGCTATTTTATCTTCAATTGATTTTCGCAATTCTGCAGGAACTTTTTCACCTGCATCCTTCAGAGATTTCTCTGCAGTATAGACCAGCTGTTCAGCAATATTCTTGGCCTCTATCATTTCTTTTTTCTTGGCATCTTCCGTAGCATTTGCTTCTGCGTCTTTTTTCATTTTTTCTACTTCTTCTTTGGAAAGTCCAGATGAAGCAGTAATTTTAATGGAATTTGCCTTGCCTGATGCCTTGTCTTTTGCAGTCACATTGAGGATTCCATTGGCATCAATGTCAAAGGAGACTTCCACTTGAGGCGTGCCTCGTGGTGCTGGCGGAATGCCATCAAGAATAAAGCGACCGAGAGATTTATTGTCATTCGCCATTGCCCTTTCACCCTGAGTGATATGAATCTCCACCGAAGTCTGATTGTCCGCAGCTGTAGAGAAAACTTGGGATCTCTGTGTAGGAATTGTCGTATTTTTTTCGATCAATTTAGTAGCAACCCCTCCCATAGTCTCAATACCTAGAGACAGAGGAATAACATCCAAGAGAAGGACATCCTTGACATCACCGCCGAGAATGCCTCCCTGGATAGCAGCTCCTACCGCAACCACTTCGTCAGGATTGACCCCCATGTGAGGCTCCTTGCCAAAGAATTCCTTCACCGCCTTTTGCATGGCGGGCATACGTGTCTGACCTCCCACGAGAATAACTTCATGAAGGTCACCTACCTTGAATGGCGATGCGTCCATCGCACGCTTTGTAATGGCCATTGCCCTGTCGATGAATTCTTTTGTCAGCTCCTCCAGTTTTGTCCGAGTCATGGTGATGAGGAGGTGCTGTGGACCATCTGCACCAGAAGTAATGAATGGAATGTTGATTTCTGTCTGAACAGCCGCAGACAATTCTATCTTGGCTTTTTCCGCAGCTTCGTCGAGGCGCTGGAGAGCAAGAGTATCTTTTCGCACATCAACTCCGGAAGTTTTCTTGAATTCCTCTGCTAGCCAGTTTATGATTTTCTGGTCAATATCTTTTCCTCCGAGGTGAGCATCTCCATCTGTAGATTTCACTTCGACCACATCATCACCAACTTCAAGAACAGAGACATCAAATGTTCCTCCACCGAAGTCGAAGACTGCAATCTTTTCATCTTTCTTTTTATTGAATCCGTAGGCGAGCGCGGCGGCTGTTGGCTCATTTATAATGCGCTTCACATCAAGGCCTGCGATTTGTCCTGCATCTTTTGTCGCTTGTCTCTGGGCATCATTGAAGTAAGCTGGAACTGTAATGACGGCTTCAGTAATTTTTGTCCCCAAACGCGCTTCTGCATCATTTTTTAATTTCGTAAGGATCATAGCCGAGATTTCCTCCGGACGATACCATTTGTCGCCCATCTTTACTTCTATGCCTCCAGTCGCAGATTTCTGCATGTCGAAAGGCACCGATGCTCGGTCCTTCTGCACTGCAGGGTCGTCGAAGCTGTGTCCGATGAAACGCTTGATCTGATAAATTGTATTCTTTGGATTTGTAACTCCTTGACGCTTTGCCAAGAGTCCGACCATTCTGTCGCCAGTTTTCGATTGGGCAATAATGGAAGGTGTCGTGCGTGCACCTTCAGCGTTCTCTAATATTTTTGGCACTCCTCCTTCCATGACTGCCACGGCGGAGTTGGTGGTACCTAGGTCGATTCCTATGATTTTGGACATGTGATTTTTGTTATTTTTTGATTAGTTAATTAAGACTTAATTTAAGATATAATTAAAAACTTGACAGATAGATAATATAATGCTCCCATTCAATCGAGTATGATCTCATCATTAGAGAGAGCAGTGCAAGTCACCTTAAAACATGCTGTCCAGAACAAGAACAATGCTATGGCTGAGGTTCTTGAGTACTTGAAGGCACATCCTGATGAAATATCGGATTTCTGCCTACAAGTCCAGGAATCCTATGCTATCACAGATAGGAGAACACCTACTCTCATACTGGGATTTGTTCTACGGGATGCGTTAAGGTAAAGGTAGTGTGGTGGTACCTTTCAACATAACAAACCACCCATTTGGCGATCTATTGTAAGGTCGCCTTTTCTTTTACCTATTTGTCAATTTTTAATGAACTAGAGACTTACTGATAAAACTTTCAACTAAAAAATTTTAAAGAGATGGGGCGCGAGTCGGTTGACTGTTAAAAAAGAAAAGATGGCTGAATGGAGATACTGCGGGAGCAGACGCTGTGGCATATGCAAAGGTTACAGGATTCTTTTGTGAAATAGATGGAAGAAAAATAACGGAGGAGGCTTGTGCGATTGGTTCAGCAGATACTGCTTGTGCCTGTATTTTTCCATCAATAATAGCCACAAGGAAAACGACCTGAAACTGCTCTCCTGTCGCAGAAGTCAGGATTTTCGTAACAAATTTTGAACGTGAGTACGGAGTTAACATTTCTGTATTATATCCTATATTATGCAATTGTCCATACTTTTCTATGATTACAAAATATAAAGTACCCTTGCCGCAAGAGCGAAAATTATTGTGTAACAGAATCTTTATCAATTCTTAAGCAGAAATTTATCGAATCTTAATACCGGATGTGTATGCTTATTGGATGAATGACGAAAAATACCATAAAAAAGTAGATGGCTCTCATAAAATGTACTTGAAGTACGAACCTGTAAAATGTCCGCATTTGAATAATGAGGAGATTAGATTTAATAGGCATGGATTTAATCATCTTGAACGCAAAGGGAAAAAGTTGCGGTCGAGGAAAGAGGTTCTTGAGAGACTTAAGTTACTACCACTTGTCACAGAGATAATCTCTTCAAAGAATTCTGTATGTGATTTTAGATGCGAACAGAGTAACAGCGATGATATCAAATATTGGGGACTTACCTATACCCTTAAAGAAAATCTGATGGTCCGCGTTGTTATCAGACAAATTGATAAAGGACCGAAACATTTCTATAGCATTATGCGACGATCAAAAAGTATTAACGCGACATTAACGACAAAAGCCCCGAAGGGCTTTTGAGGGACACGCGCTATCGACTACAGTGCCGAAGGAGGACGTATCCTCACGTGTATCATACTGAAAGTATATACGAATAATATACGGAAGTCAATATTTTACTTCCCCCCCACCTTCACCCTCGGCGCTTTCAAAACTTTTCCATTCAGTGAATACCCCTTCTGGATAACCGCTGTGATAATATCACTTTCCTTTCCATCTTCTATTGCCTCATCCCTCATAGGGTCAAATTTCTGCCCAATAGGATCAATCTCCTTCAGCCCATAGCCTTCTAGAGTTTTCTTCATCTGATTAGCAATATATTCCACCCCAGTCCTCCAATTCTTATCCGTCTTTTCCCAGACTTCTTTATTTCCCATGGCCATATTGAAGCTGTCGAGAACCGGCACCAACTCGGCTATCAGCCCTTCATTTGAATATCTTATAAATTCCTTCTGCGACTCTTCATCACGCTTGCGGGCATTGATAAAGTCAGCCTTATCCCTCTGCCAATTATTAAGATACTCCTGCTTTTCAGCCAGAGCTTTCTTGAGCTTTTCCTTCAGATTTTTAATAGTTTCTTGGGCAGATTCTTCAGCGACTACAGAATCGTCCAGATTCTCATCTGCTTCAATTTTAATATCATCCATAATAGATAGTATAAATTATAACTACCTCTTTGACCACTGTGGAGCTTTTCTCGCCTTCTTGAGACCGAACTTGCGACGTTCCTTGGCTCTTGGATCGCGCTTAAGCAAACCGGCTTTCTTGAGCTTTCCCCTAAGCTCCTTGTCATATTCAATCAATCCTCTTGCAATACCATGACGCAATGCATCTGCCTGAGAGCTGATGCCTCCACCTTTCAATAATGCCGTGATTTTAAATTTCGTCTCTGTTAGCTTGGAAGTGGCGATAGACTCTCCGGCTGTGATCCGTAATTCTCGCGTAGGAAAATATTCCTCAATGCTCTTTCCATTTATTTCATAAGATGCTTTCGCAGCGGGAGTGATGCGCACACGGGCGATCGAAGTTTTTCTTCGTCCTACGGTTTCTATATATCTATCTGATGTTTTGGCTGTGGCGATCATATTATTTACTGTATTGCTTTATTATTTATTCTGTAATAGTTAAATTGAGCATCATTGTTTTCCTCAAGCTATTCGAAGGGAGCATTCTGTATACTGCTCTCTTGAAGGCTTCACCCGTACCCTTTCTCTCGATAAGGTCAGCCAGCTTCTCTGTATTAATTCCACCTCGGAAGCCGGTGAAAGTTACGTATTCCTTATCATTCTTTTTCTTGGCATTGATGTAGGCTTTGGCGCAGTTGATGATGGCGACTTTGACTTCTGGAGCCTTGTTGCGAGCGAACTTCACGGAATTTTTACCCATGAGGTAAATAGCCGCTTCACTGGCGACTCGCCCTATTCTCTTTCCTTTTGCATCTATTGTGTAATTATTCATTGCGGTATTTGAGATTATACAAATTCAATCATGGCCATAGGTGCCGCGTCAAGCGCGCGTGGGGGAAGCTTGATGATCCTGATGTATCCTCCTTTTCTATCTTTATACTTTTTCGCAATTTCATCAAAAAGGGCTTTCATTTCTTTTTCTCCATGGACTCGGGAAAGTACAACTCTTCGCGAAGCTAGGGTACCAGACTTTGCCTTTGTAACCAATTTCTCAACAAAAGGCCTCAATGACTTTGCCTTTGCTAGAGTCGTGGTGATACGCCCTTCATTTATCAAGTTGCGGGAAAGAGACCTCATCAGAGCGTCTCTCTGGTTCATTTTTCGTCCGAATTTTCTGGTTGATGAATGATGTCTCATAAAATTACTTCAGTGCAATATTGTACTGTGACAAAACTTTCTTAATCTCTTGCACCCCCTTATTTCCCAATCCCTCAATGTCCAAAATATCAGCTTCCTTCTTGCGAGTCAATCCTCCAATTGTCCGGATGTTAGCACTGGAAAGGGCCTTGATCGTGCGGGCAGAAAGGTTGATAGAATCTATTCGGGTTTTGAGGAATTCCACATCAATTTCTCCTTTTGGAGATCCTTGCCCCTCCTCTGTTTTAACCTCCTCTTTTACCTCTTCCTCCACCTCATCTTCTTTAAATCCGATAATAGACTTGAGCTGTGAAATCATGATGCTGATGGAATTCTCTAGAGCTTCTTGTGGCGTCAATGTACCGTCAGTTTCAATGTGGATGCGTAGGCGGTTAAAATCTGTTCTGTCTCCGACTCGCATGTTTTCCACTTCGTAATTCACTTTTCGTATAGGAGTAAATGTGGCATCAAGAGAAATTGTTCCAATATCAACCCTGTCTTTATGAAGAGATTCCTTTGGCACATATCCAAGACCTTTTTCCACCGTAATTTCCATATCAAGCTCTGCGGATTTGTCTGTAAGGTGGGCAATTTCTAGATCAGGATTAAGAATTTCTACTTGTCCTGGGACATCGATATCCTTGGCAGTCAGGGACTTTACACCCTTAGCCTTGAGAGTAATGACCTGTGGTTCATCTGTAGTAAGTCGTATGCGGAGGCGCTTGAGGCTTAACAAAAGAGTGATAACGTCCTCCTTAACGCCGTCAATTGATGAAAATTCATGCTCGACTCCCTTTATTTTAACTTTCGTAACAGCCGCTCCTGGGAGAGAAGAGAGGATGATTCGGCGAAGGGAATTTCCTAGTGTGTGACCGTAGCCAGGGTAAAATCCGTCAATTTCATAAGTACCACTAGTTCCGTCTTCTCGGATAATCTTGGGCTTGGATGGAAGTATAATATTATGCATTGACATATGTTTTAAAATTAACTTAATAAATTTTATCTGCTGAAAAATTCCAAGACCGCCGGCACACTGAACAGAAGCTCGCTCTGGTCCACAGTCGGCGTGCCTGCGACTGTGATCTCCTTTTTCTCGACATCAAGCTTCATCCAAGCGGGAATCTTGACGGTCTTGAGCTTTTCATCGAGAGTAGCGAAAAGAACTTTCTTGGAGCTACCTTCGCGGATAGAGATAACATCGCCAACCTTCACTTGATATGAAGGAATGGTCACGATGGTTCCATTGACTTTGAGATGTCCATGGGAAGTCATTTGTCGTGCGGCCTGGCGAGTAGGAGCGAAGCCGGATCGGAGAGCGACATTGTCTAGTCGACTTTCCAAAGTCCTAACAAGAAGTTCCGCAGAGCTTCCTTTCTTCTCGATAGCTTGCTTGACGTATTTCGTAAATTGCTTGGAAGTAATGCCGTAGCTGTAGCGAGCCTTCTGCTTTTCCAGCATACCTAGGCCGAAGTTGCTCTTGGCCTTTGGACGTCCTTTTCCTCCTCCAGACTGTCCACCTTTACCACCTTCTTGACCTTGGCGCATGGCGTATTTCTGCGTCTGTGTTTTTTCAAAAACAGGTGCTCCTAGGCGTCTTGCAATCTTATATTTTGGTCCGATTATCATATATTTAAATTTTAAACCCTTCTAGGTTTTTTAGGCTGCGGCCCATTATGTGGGACTGGTGTATTATCACGAATTGAAGCTATATTTACCCCTTTGGAAATGAACCCTCTTATTGCAGACTCTCTTCCTGATCCCACTCCATTTACCACAACGTCTATTTCCTTCAGACCGAAATTCTGCGCCTTCATGGCCAAAGTTTCTCCAACTTTTGCCGCTGCGAAAGGTGTTCCCTTCTTTGCTCCCTTGAAGCCAAGAGATCCGCTCGAAGACCAGATAACTGCATTGCCGTCTTTGTCTGTCAGGAGAACTTTCGTATTATTGTATGTAGACTGAACATGTAGAATACCAAAATCCAATCTCTTTTTTGATTGAGAAGACGGTGTAGAAGAAGTCTCTTTTTTGACTTCTTTTTGTATTGGCTTCTTTTCTTGCTTTTTTTCTATTTTTTCTTTTGCCATAAAATTTTATTTCTTTTCCTCCTTCTTACGTCCGGATCCCATGGTCTTTCGCACGTTTCCGCGCAAAGTTCTGGAATTCGTCTTCGTCCTCTGGCCTCGGACCGGCAATCTCTTGACATGGCGGGATCCTCTGTAGGATTTGATGTCCTTGAGCCTCTTTATATTAGAAGCTACCTCTCTCTTCAAGTCTCCTTCGATTCGGAAGGATTCAACTATTTTTCTTATTTCATTTTCCTGCTCCACGGACAGGTCTTTGGCTTTGGATGCCGGGCTGACCTTGGCTGTATTTAAAATGTGCAGAGACCTAGATCTTCCCACGCCGTAAAGTTCTGTGAGCGCAATCTCAAGTCTTTTATTATCTGGAATTGTAATACCTAATATACGCATAATTTTTTATCCTTGTCTTTGCTTATGCCGAGGGTTTGCCGTGCAGATCACATAAACATATCCTTTTCTTCGGACTGTACTACACTTCGGGCAAATTGCTTTTACGGATGCTTTTACTTTCATTTTTAATCTTTAATAATATTCAAAATTCTCTATAGTCTCTTACTGATCCTCGCTCTGCCTCCATAAGAGTCTAAGGTCAGTTCAACTTTGTCTCCGATAAGGACTTTTATCCTATGCATCCTCATCTTCCCGGCTAAATATGCCATAACGATCTCTTCTTTTCCGTCAAGCTTGACTCGAAAAAGCGTATTTGGCAACGCTTCAGTTACTACTCCATATGCCAACTCCGTTGCTGGTTTTTGCACGTTTCGTAATCTTAACAAACTAGCCAAAAAAAGTCAATGTTTTATTGCTGTTTCATCTCCAGCTTTATCTTTTCAACAGAGTTGGGGAAAGACCTCATCCAGAATGGTGTAATAAGGGCGTAGGCATTGGCAATAGCAGGATAACGGGCAAATATAGCGTTGCTTTCCTTTAAATACGTGCCTTTTAGCTCATTTTTCAAGGAATCTTCGGAGAATGTACCGACTATGGTAATTGGCCCCTTTAGGCTGAATATGAGAGGGGTTCCCTTTTTAGGAGAGAAATCTTTGGCATTGATAATAGAGAAAGTTAGATCCTCTATCTTATCCACACGATATGAAGGTGAAGCAAATTTCTCCAGCTCTTTTCCCGCCACAGACTTCAAGAGAGAATCTTTTTTAAATGCCACTCCATATATATTTCCTTTGACGGATATGACGGCTGTATTCTTATCGCTGGATGCTGGCTCGGCAGTCTCGTATTCTATTGTGTAGGCATTATCATAAAAAATTTGATCCTTGGATACCAGTTTCTCTGCCTTTGCCACAAGCCTATCTTTCAGAGATTCCTCCAGAGTTTCTACTGCGGCTTTCTGCGTGGCTGGGGAAATTATCTTCTTTACTCCAGAAAATCCTCCCGCTAAATCTGTTTTTAACTTTCCATAGACGACAGCGTATTTCTCTCCTCCTTTATACGCTACAATTTTCAGATTGGTGTCCACTGCGTTCAGCGTCATATTATACTGTGCGCCGGCTTGGTCAGCGATGATTCCAACCGAGATAGAACCTTTAACAGATCCCATGGCTGGTATAGTGACCGTAGTTGTCGTCCTATATACAAGTCCAGTGGAATTAGAAAGTCTCGTTCCAGCCAATATCTTTTGCGCAACTTTCTGCTCATTATATAGAAAAGCGGTGCCCTTAGTCTTGGTTTGGATGAGTGGACCATCTGTCGCGGAGATAGTCTGCTGGGCAGAATCGCTGGTAGTAATAACTTCGTATGCAAGGGCAGAGCCTGGCTCTTTCTTGGCTGTGAAAGTTCCCTTTACGTCCAAATTGGTAACCTTGGGAGTGATGGTTACGGAAGCTTTGGAATAAAGAAGTGACAGAGCGACGGCAATAACAGCAATACCTGCGAAGATAATTAGGAAGGAGACTATGACTCCAGAGACTCTGCTTCTCCTGCGGGGCGCGCGGAGCGCGTGAGAGGGGACGTGCTGGTACATCTTTCTTGGCACAGTTTTTTCTCTAACAGGAACTCGACGTATAGTCCTGTTTTCTCTGCCGACATTGGACGGAATGACATCTTGCACAATATTTTTTCTGCTTTTTTCCATGCTTTTATTATTATATCATACCCGCATATATTTTTATCAATGGTCGATCAAGAAACTTGACTTTTCTACCTGATTTTTCGAGCACGGATCTGAATATACCTGAATGTCCAACAGAAGAAAGGTAAATCATGTCCGGCAATGGAGTTCGCATGCAGTTTTCGTGCCAATTATCCAGCTCAGGAAAAAGAGCCTGCTCAATCAGCTTTCCATGTCCTTCATCTAATTTCCCTTCTTCGTGCATAGAGAGAATCGAGACGGCTGATTGCAGACTATGGAGTAAAGAAGAGGAAATTTTCCTAACCAGGGTGGAGGCGCCGAAAGGAAATGAGGATAAGTTGAAGCCATCTCCAGCAATCGCAATATCTGTCAGCTCTCCATGGACATGGATGATTGCATGCTGTCCTATATCCATGGCTAAAGACCTTGACTCCAGATACTGCATAAGTAAAGCGGAATGATAATGTTCTACCTGAAAGTGAATATGCTTCGACAAAGCCGAATGAATCTTCTTCAATATCTCATCCGAGCTCAAGCTGAAGACAAAAGATATTTCCATATCTTTTGTCAATTTTCCCTCATATGATAGGACCGAATACCCATTCATTTGCACATCGAATATTTTTTCTTCGATCAAGATAATGTCTTCGCTGGCCTCTTCAAATACTTTTTCTCTTTCTTCTTCTATAATTCCTTGCACAATCTCTGCAGTGATTTCCGTATTTTCATCATATTGAATCTTTACCTTCTTTGATCTGGAAATCACCCAAGGAGAAGAAAGCACATAATGCACATCTTTAATCTGTCCTGCCGCACCTGTTATTTGCAATCCTTCTTTCGCAATTTTTTCTGCAATACCTCCAAGAGACTTGAGCATCATCTTGGTAATATGATCTGGGCTTTCCAATTTCTTGTGAGGAGTGCGAGTGGAGACATGGTAAATTATTTCCTGAGCGGCGTTCACAATCGCCCCACTGACCATATCACTTTGTATTTCAATTAAAAGAGAATGCTTTAAAGAAAGAGCTTTATCCATGCTCCTTATTATATCATGAGAATTTTTATTTCAAGATGGCTTTTATTCTTCTTATACCCTGAGAGATTGCTTCTTCCTTTTGTATCTTGAAGATTCCAAGATTTCCAATGTTCTCCACATGAGGCCCTCCACAGAACTCCTTCGAGAAGGCTGACTCCATATCTTTACCGATGAAATAGACAGAGACCTGATCCCCATATTTTTCTCCGAAGAAATGTCGTGCTCCCGTTTTTTCTGCTTCTGCTTTAGACATAACAACTTTCTGCACCGGCAAATTCTCCTTTATTTTCTGATTCACAATTTCCTCAACTTTTTTCTTTTCTTCATCGGTCATTTTTGCTCCATAGGAAAAGTCGAAACGCAATCTTTCTGGAGTGATATTCGATCCTTTCTGCATGACTCCTTCGCCGAGAACTTCGTGGAGAGCTTGGTGTAATAAGTGCGTGGCGGTATGATATTTGACCGACATTTCACTGGTGTCCGCAAGCCCACCCTTGAATTTCTTTTCCGCGCCGGAGCGGGATAAAGATTGGTGCTTTTTAAATTCCTCATTAAACTTTTCTACATCTATTTCTATTCCTTTTTCCTTTGCAAGTTCTAGTGTCAGTTCCAGAGGAAAACCGTAGCTAGAAAAAAGGGTGAAGGCATTGACTCCTTTTTCGAATTCTTTGAGACCTTGTCTTAAAGTCACTCTAAATTTCATCTCTTCTTCTAGGATTTCTGGAATCTCACTTATATGTCCGGTAAATCCTAGGATATCAGCATGTCTGACCGTTCGTCTGATCAATTTTCTCAAGACGTATCCTCTATCTGTATTGGAAGGTAATACTCCATCTGCAATCAGAAATGTCGAGGCTCGGACATGGTCTGCCATAATTCTGGCAGATTTCAGATTCCAGTTTTTTGAATTATTTTTTATATTATCCATCACCTCTCTAAAAAGATCTGTATCGTAAATATTATCTACTCCTTGCATGACCATGGCTAGACGTTCCAGACCAGCTCCGGTGTCGACAGAGGGCTTTGGTAACTTACCAATTATTTTCCCATCCTTTTTTTCGTACTGCATAAAGACATCATTCCAAATCTCAACAATATCTCGTTTTTCATCGGCGTCGAAAAAGTCAGTCTTTGTGATCCCTTTTCCAGAAAATCTATTCACTACATCATAGAACATCTCTGTATCAGGACCGCAGGGTCCATTTTCTCCAGCTTCCCACCAATTCGACTTTACTCCAAGGTAAAAAATCCTCTCGCCTTCTATCTTATTCTTCATAAAAATATCTCTCCATATATCTGCAGCTTCATCATCTCTGCCTGCATTTTCATCGCCTTCAAAAACCGTAATGTAAAGCTTGCGAGGGTCTAGACCCAAGCCTTCCTCTTTCGAAGTCAAGAATTCATAGCTCCATTGTATCGTTTCTTTTTTAAAATAATCTCCGAGTGACCAGTTGCCGAGCATTTCGAAAAAAGTGGCGTGCGTCTTGTCGCCAATATCATCAATGTCTACAGTGCGAACACACTTTTGCACATCCACAAGTCGCTTGCCTGCAGGATGAGGCTGACCGAGAAGATATGGAATGAGAGGCTGCATGCCAGCAGTATTAAAAAGAGTAGGATTTGTAATTCCCTTTTCATCAGGAGTAATGAGCGAGGCACTAGGGATGATTGCATGCCCTCTTTTCTCAAAGAATTTCAGGAATTTCTGCCGAATTTCGGATGATTTCATGAGACGAGTTTATCATAGAATGGCTTAAAATAAAATCGTCTGGCAACGCCAACCTTACCTTGCGCGAGTATTGACCAGTTTTTCCAACTTCCCAATATCGTTATCGATTTCCTTCAGTCCTTCTTTCCAAAATTCCGACTTGGAGACATCGATGCCGATTTCCAACAGAATTTCCTCTGGTGAAGCCTTGCCTCCAGCTGACAGGAATTTCTCTATAGATTTCCAGAAAGTCTTATCCGCACGATATCGACGCAAAAGAGCCTTGCTGACCAACATTCCATAAGCATAGGAATAGACATAGAAAAATCTGCGGATATGGCCCCATTGCGTAAAGAAATATCCATCGTCGGACTTCATTTCAAAAACCGGACCGAGATAAGCTTTCATATTTTTATTATGTAACTCCACAATTTCTTCTTTTGAAACGAACCCTTTTAATCGCACATTATTATGTAAATCTAATTCAAAATTGAAGCATGCCACCTGGCGGAAGATGGTGGAAATGGCATCATTTATCCTGTCGTGCAAAACAGTAATTTTTTCTTTTT